>DAOWII010000122.1 GCA_030640985.1 Chromatiales bacterium | reverse complement strand
CGTGATGACCGCTGGGGAGATAACTGCTCTGGATATATTCCAGTAACAGCCGGAAAAGGATAATAACGGCACCTGCCAGCAGGCCACACAGGATCCCCAGCATGGCCATTTGGGGTAATGCCTCAGCACTTGCCAGGCGCAGGCGCAGCCTTTCCAACATGTAGTTATTCCTGTTTGAATAATAAGATGAGCATTATTATGCCAGAGTGTGGATAAATAGTGCCGTAGCGAAAATAAATAAAGAGCGTTGACAATTGTCGGAAATAACCTTAATTTAAATGCTGGTTTTATCTGATGGAAGCTCCTGGACGTTCTATCAGTACGGAATTACAATAATACAGTGGTAATCAATTAAGCGGCTTTGGCCGCTTTTCTTTTTAGTAAGGCTTTAGTTTACTGGTTGTGTGATTACTATCGCAGCTTATTCTGCTTTAGCCCTTTCGCTTTACGTCTCTAACTCTTATCATTCTTCACCAATACCAATTCAATGGAATAACACAATAATGATTCAGGCAGGCATTGTCGGTGCAACAGGCTATACAGGGGTTGAATTAGTCAGGCTGCTGGCTGGTCATCCCCAGGTTAATTTGAAAGTGATCACCTCCCGTGCCGAGGCCGGGACGGCTGTGGCCGATCTATTCCCTAATCTGCGTGGTCATTTGGAGATTACGTTTAGTAGCCCGGATATCAAGGCACTGAAGAGCTGTGATGTGGTGTTCTTCGCCACACCCAATGGCACTGCTATGGATATGGTGGATGAGCTGCTGGAGGCCGGTGTCAGGGTCATTGATCTGGCGGCAGATTTCCGGATTAAGGATGTTGATGTGTGGCAGCAGTGGTACGGCATGAAGCATGCCTGCCCCGATTATGTGACCGAAGCGGTCTATGGACTGCCCGAATTGAACCGTGAGGCAATTAAAGGAGCGCGGCTGGTGGCCAATCCCGGCTGCTACCCGACAGCGGTCAGCCTTGGTTTTTTGCCGCTTCTGGAGAAGGGTCTGGTAGATACCAGTGATCTGGTTGCTGATACCAAGTCAGGGGTCAGTGGCGCCGGGCGTAAAGGGGATATTGGCTTGCTGATGGCGGAGCTGGAAGGCAATTTTAAGGCCTATGCAGCGGCAGGACACCGGCATTTGCCAGAAATTCGGCAGACTTTGGGCCTGGCAGCAGGGCAGGAGGTTGGTTTGACCTTTGTGCCTCACCTTTTACCCATGGTCAGGGGTATTCATGCCACTTTATATGCCAGCCTTTCAGATCCCAACGGAGATTTGCAGGCGCTGTATGAGTCACGTTTTGCTGACGAGCCCTTTGTGGACGTACTACCTGCCGGTGCCCATCCGGAAACCCGCAGTGTGCGAGGCGTGAATATGTGTCGCCTGGCCGTTCATCGGCCACAGGACGGTGACAAGGTGGTGATATTATCGGTGATCGATAACCTGGTTAAAGGGGCTGCCGGTCAGGCAGTGCATAATATGAACCTGATGTTTGGTTTACCTGAAACTACAGCCCTGCAACAGATCGCGGTGTTGCCATGACTCGTCTGGTGGTCAGGCACCATACGCCCTGGCGTCACCGTTTTATTGTGGCCGGTTTGATACTGGTTGCGGGGCTTATCACCTGGGGCTTATATGAATACGGGCGTTACAGTGTCAACGATGATTATTTTGCCGCCCGTGGAGAAATCGAGCAGTTGCTGCAGGATAAGCAGGGCCTGAAAAATAATCTGGAACGGCAGCAAGAGCAGAATGCCATTATTGAACGTAGTTATCAGATAGAGACCAGCTCCTATAAGGAACTGAACGAAAGCATCAGTGGCCTGCAAGGTGAGATCTCCGAGCTGAAAGAAGAGCTGGCCTTTTATCGTGGTATTGTTTCGGCAGATGAGTCTAGCCGAGGACTCAGCGTGCAGGACTTTAAAATTAGTCGCAATGGTGTGGAGCGGGGCTACCGTTACAAATTGGTATTGACCCAGGTGTTGAATAATCGCCTGATTGCCAGGGGCACGGTCAGTCTTGGTGTGGAAGGTTTGCAGGATGGTGAGTTGAAAGTGCTTGATTTGGCCCAGCTTAGCCCCAAAAAGCTTTCATCAATGAAGTTTCGTTTTCGCTACTTACAGAATATGGAAGGAGATATCATACTACCAGAAGGTTTTATTGCGGCCCGGGCGATTATCAGAGTGAAGCCGGCAGGCAAGCGTCATAAAAAACTGAACAAGGCATTTACGTGGACACCAGAGGAGAATAAAGATTATGTGGGACAGTCATAAGAACAAAAAGGCAGACAAAATTGATACCCTCATCGGTCATAATACCGAGATCAAGGGCGATGTAACTTTCAGTGGCGGTCTGCACGTTGATGGCAAGATTCACGGCAGTATCATTGCTGAACAGGACGGCGGTTCGGTGGTGAGTCTGAGTGAGCAGGGCTATATCGAAGGTGAGATTCGAGTACCCAATATTGTACTCAATGGGACGGTGAAAGGTGATGTGCATTCTGGTGCCCATATTGAGCTGGCACCTAACGCCCGTGTGAATGGCAATGTTTACTACGCCCTGATCGAAATGGCCAGGGGAGCCGAGGTCAATGGGAATCTGGTACACAAGCCTGAACCTCAGGTGGGTAACCCTGTTAAAAAGCCCATTGAAATGGTTTCGGCTAAAGAATCTGCTCAGGGCGATTCTTGACTGTTTAGCTGCGAGATTAGCTGGTTTGGGTTATACTGGGGACAGTTATATCCGTTTGGAGAGATAAAATGAGTGATTCAGAGAGCCCGCTGGTTTTTACCGACAGCGCTGCTAACAAGGTGAAGGAGCTGGTTGCCGAAGAGGGTAATCCAGAGCTGAAACTGCGTGTATTTATTAGTGGTGGAGGCTGTTCAGGTTTTCAATATGGTTTCACCTTTGATGAAACCGTCAATGATGGCGATACCAGCGTCGAAAAGGAAGGGGTCACCCTGCTCATCGACCCTATGAGCTATTCCTATCTGGTCGGTGCCGAGATTGATTACACCGAAGGCCTGGAAGGGGCTCAGTTTGTAATCCGTAATCCTAATGCCACCACCACCTGTGGCTGTGGTTCATCCTTCTCGGTTTAAGTCTTTTTTATTGCCTGAATAAGCTTCAGGGTCTGGTGATCTTTTGCCAGGCCCTGATTCATTCCAAACCGGGCACGAAACAACAGAAACACATTCCCCCAGAAAAAATGCTTATTCTATTATCTGCTATCCTGAATAGATTGTTGTACTTATTACCGTTACGGAGAAAGGGATGAACGAATACTTACCTGGCCTTGAGGGTGTTCCGGCAACCCAGTCCAATATTTCTGCTATCGATGGTGAAAAGGGTATCCTGGCCTATCGTGGTTATCCTATCGAGCAGTTGGCTGCGCACAGTACCTTTGAAGAAACCAGTCTGCTTCTGCTGGATGGCCAATTGCCAACGGCTGAGGGTTTGGCTGACTTCAATTCCAATCTGCGTCGTAACTCGCGGGTTAAATATCACATCCGTGATCTGATGAAGACCTTTCCATCCTCCGGCCACCCCATGGAGATGTTACAGACATCCGTGGCCAGTCTGGGTATGTTCTATCTTGGCAATGAGTGTCTGACCGGTGGAGATAGCTGCAAAGACCTTGATTACATACACAACATGACGGTCAAGATTATTGCCCGCATGAGTTCGCTGGTTGCCATGTGGCAGCATATTCGTTCCGGCTATGACCCCATTGAACCTCGTAACGATCTTGGTTATGCGGAAAACTTCCTCTATATGTTGACGGGTAAGGAACCGGATCCCCTGCTGGCGCGGATCATGGATGTCTGTCTGATTTTGCATGCCGAACATACAATTAACGCCTCCACCTTTGCGGTATTGGTAAATGCTTCAACCCTGGCCAGCCCCAATAGCGTTATCGCTGCGGCCATTGGTGCTCTGTCGGGTCCGTTACATGGTGGCGCTAACCAGAAGGTGTTAGAAATGTTGGCGGAAATCGGCAGCGCAGATAAGGTCGAGGCCTATGTGGATACTAAGCTCAAGAATAAAGAAGTGATCTGGGGCATGGGCCATCGCGAGTATAAAACCAAGGATCCCCGTGCGGTGATTTTGCAGGGACTGATGAACCAGCTGATAGAAAAGCGCGGTGGTAATGTAAACCCCATGTTTGAGGTGGCCAAGGAAGTTGAACGTGTCTGTGAGGAGCGACTGGGTCAGAAGGGCGTTTATGCCAATGTGGATTTCTACTCAGGTATTCTCTATTCCGAAATGGGCATCCCAGCGGATCAGTTTACGGCGATCTTTGCCATTGCCCGTTCGGCAGGTTGGCTGGCTCACTGGCGTGAGCAATTGAAAGACAATCGTATCTTCCGTCCCACTCAAGTGTATTCCGGTGAACCGCCACGGGATTATATAGATATGGATAACAGATAAGGCCACGAAGTCCGTCAGCACTGAGTGGTCATCCAACGGAAGGCCACGAAGTCCGTCAGCACTGAGTGGTCATCCAACGGAAGGCCACGAAGTCCGTCAGCACTGAGTGGTCATCCAACGGAAGGCCACGAAGTCCGTCAGCACTGAGTGGTCATCCAACGG
>DAOWII010000162.1 GCA_030640985.1 Chromatiales bacterium | reverse complement strand
TGATGAAATAGGCCTGGATCATCTTGCCAGACGTTGCAAGGGTAATGAGGTTAAGGAAGTGATCTTGGCGACCAGCTCCACCGTCGAGGGAGAGGCAACGGCCTATTATATTGCTGAGATGATGGGATCACTGGGGATTAGAGTGACACGACTCGCCCATGGCGTGCCTTTGGGCGGTGAACTGGAGTATGTGAATGGTACTACCCTGTCTCACGCATTTAATGGTCGACAGGATTATCAATAGCCGCAGGTAAATATTGATTACGGTGCCGCTTCGGGTCTGGAAGGGAGTAACAACAAAGCTGCAGTGGGACTCACGTGATAGGCATTTGCTTCACGAGCGGCATCTACCGCTGTTGAATGAACAATGGCGCAGGTTGTACCAAAATCACGCCCCAGGTATTCAGCAACGACTTTTAGCACTTGGGTCATATTGGCACTGTACCAGCCTTTTTCTGCAGTGCGGGCAAGATGTACTGCGATCCTGATACTTAGAATTCGAGCATTGTGAGTGTCATGGGTTTCCAGGCTTTCAATGATTAAACTGGGTAGCCCCCATACCTTGGCCAATTCAAGGCTGAGTGCTTCTAGCCCAAAACCAAATATCTCATGCTGGGCGGCTTCATCTGATAGTTTTTTCTCTCGCCTTAGTTTGGTTAATTTGATCATTTCAGAGGGTGCTTTTATCCAAAGAAGAAACTCACCAATGTCATGTAACAGAGCCGCCACATAGAGTTCCCGTGGTTCAAAATCATTATGGAGTTTACCCCATGTATAGGCCTGGAAAGCAGCGTGATGGGCGCGATTAAATAGTCGCATAATAAGTCGTTCCCAGGCGGGTTCTGTATTCTCTTTAAGACTAGTGACTGATGCGGAAAAAGATGTGAGGCCTTTTAACCCCAGCATCATCAATGCGTGTTCCACCGTAGTGACTTCACTGGCAAGATGCCTGTGTTTGAGTCCATTGATAGTGCGTAACAGGTTAAGTGTTAGTCCAGGGTCTTTTTCTATGACGACAGCCAGCTCATTCATTGAGATGTCTTTATTGGTGCGGAGTCGCACAAGTGCTCGTGTTGTTCCGGGCAGGGCAGGTAGTTTCACATATTGAAGCTTATCAACCCACTTTTCCAAGCTTGCCTGCATATATACGTCCTTTGTGGTGTTGTTTACTGTTGGCTAACTGGTTGTTTCAAATGTCCTGGTATTTGAATTATAGTGTTAATTTTGTGAAATGCTGGAATATCCTTTTATGAAGGCTATTATTGTCTAATATTAAACTTATAGAAGTAGAGACGTATTGCCTTCATCTTATGATTTGATGAACACCAGCTTTAAATCACTAAATTGGACAGGCTGCATTTGTAATGAGAAAACAGAATCGTTCATAAGGAATAAATACAGATGAAGTTCACTTTTGGTCTCATTTTCGCAACGCTGTGTATTTTTGGCGGCTACGTGCTTTCCCATGGTGTATTGGCGGCATTGTGGCAACCCTTTGAGTTGATAATTATTGCTGGCGGTGCTCTAGGCGCTTTTATCATCGCCAACCCAGGTAGTAATATTAAAGCGGTTTTCGCTAGTCTTCCTTCCCTGTTCAAAGGCCCCAAGTATACAAAGTCCTCTTATATGGACTTGTTAGCCATGATGTTTGAATTGTTTAGCAAGGCCCGTAAAGAGGGGCTGATGGCACTGGAAAATGATATTGAAGAGCCTAAGCAAAGTGAAATTTTCAAGAAATACCCCAAGATTGCAGCCAATCATCACGCCATGGATTTTATTGTTGATTACTTGCGATTGATGGTGGGAGGTAGTATGAATGCTTTCGAGTTGGAAAACCTGATGGATGTGGAATTGGAGACACATCATCACGAAAGTTTTATGCCGTCGGAAGCCATGACTAATGTCGCCGATGGCCTGCCGGGTTTTGGTATTGTTGCCGCCGTGATGGGGGTTGTGATCACTATGGGCTCCATCGGAGCGGAGCCTGCGGTATTAGGTGCCCATATTGCAGCGGCACTTGTCGGCACTTTCCTGGGTATTCTACTGGCCTACGGCTATGTGGGACCCATGGCTTTATCCCTGGGACACAAGGCGCGGGAAGAAGCAAAGTTCATTGAATGCATTAAGGTCTGTATTATGGCGACACTTAATGGCTACACTCCAGTGATTGCCTGTGAGTTTGGACGCAAGGCTATCTACACCACTGTTCGTCCAGGCTTTATCGAACTGGAAGACCATATCAAAAAGTCAAAGTAGTACAATCGACGCCATCAATTGACCAGAGCATAGTGTTTTAATCTCATGGATGATAAAAAACAGCCCATAGTCGTTAAGAAGGTTAACAAGATCCATTCCGGTCATCACGGTGGTGCCTGGAAGGTGGCCTATGCGGATTTTGTTACGGCGATGATGGCGTTTTTTTTGTTGATGTGGTTACTGGGGTCAACATCACAAAGTGACAGGGAAGGGATTCAGGATTTTTTCCAGGACCCCGTGGGCATACAAGGCCCCGGTGGTGCCAGCACCAGCATGATAGAACTGGGAGATGGTATTGATATGTCCAGGGGTGAGGGAGAGGACCTGGCCGTAGAGCCTCCTGAACCAGAAAGTCAGGAGGAAAAGACTGCAGAGGATTACGAGGAGGATCTGGAAGATAAGGTTCGCCTGGATGCTCTGATGCAGAAACTCAAGGAGCAAATAGAGAGCAGTCCCACACTGCGTAATTTCAAAAAACAGTTATTACTGGATATTACCAGCGAAGGATTACGTATCCAGATCGTGGATGACAAAAATCGGCCAATGTTTTCTTTGGGTAGTGCGAGGCTGAAATGGTATACGCGAGAAATTCTACATGAAATCGCCAAAACTATTAAATCGGTTCCTAACTATACAAGTATCGCAGGGCATACCGATGCAACTCCCTATAGCGAGGAAATGGCAGAGGAGTACAGTAACTGGGAACTATCTGCGGATCGTTCCAATGCGGCCAGGCGTGAACTTGTTGTCGGTGGCATGAAGGTAAATAAATTTGGACGTGTCGTAGGTCTGGCTTCTTCAGTGTTGTTTAATAAAGAAAAACCTTATGCCCCGGTGAACCGGCGCATAAGTATTATTGTGCTTAATAAATTTACTGAGCGGGCGATAGGCTTAAAACCCCTTGATATGAGTGATGGTGACGGAAAACCAGAAGCCGATGCATCTGCATCATCAGAGACGAGTGCAACAGAACCCGTTGTTTCACCTGAGCATGCAAGTGATCCGCAGGAAGAGCAAACTGCGGAAGATTACGGCGCGGTTTTCAATGATCTAACTGATGGAGAAACTCAGTAAGCCTCCTATTGCGAAAGGTCTTTGCTAATACGGTAAAAACTCTTTAAACGCTGGTTATTAATTAATCCTTCTGCCTCAGCGGCCAGTAGTGCACAGCCCGGTTCATGCATATGTTGGCAGTTACG
>DAOWII010000128.1 GCA_030640985.1 Chromatiales bacterium | reverse complement strand
GGCATGGCATACATGGGGTTACTATCACTGCCAATAAAATTAAATAGACTGGTAAGCGCCATCATGCCAAGGAATACACCCGTCATGATGCGCCAGGAGGCGATACGGGTAACAAGCAGGACAGCCGCACCCAGCAGGATCGCCAAAGTGGAGGTTTCGCCCATGGCGCCTGGCAGAAAACCAAGAAAGGCATCCAGCCAGCTAATACCAGCGCCCTCGATGGCCTCAACTCCGAATACCGCCTGTTGCCCCAAGGGAGAGGCCGCGTTCACTGCATCACCCCAGGCCGGGCTGGCGGCAGTAACAGCATCACCACCGCTACCCGTAAAAACCAGTGCCAAAGGTGTCGCCCCGGTATAACCATCTACGGCGGTCCATACCGCATCACCGGAGATTTGCGCTGGATAGGCAAAATAGAGAAAGGCACGACCCGCCAGGGCCGGATTGACGAAATTGCGGCCGGTACCTCCGAAAACCTCTTTGGCAATGACGACCCCAAAGGAGATCCCCAACGCCACCTGCCACAAGGGAATAGTCGCTGGTAGAGTGAGTACGAACAGCAGCGAGGTAACCAGAAACCCTTCATTGATTTCGCGCTTACGAATAACAGCAAACAACACTTCCCAGAAGCCGCCCACAACTAACGTGACTAGATAGATAGGCAGGAAATAAGCCAAGCCGTGGATCAGGTTATGCCAAACACTGTCAGCGTCATAACCGGCAAACACTGCGATAAAATTACCACGCCAACTATCCACACTGTGTAGACCGACTTCGGCCATGGCCTGATTGGCCTGCAAGCCCGTGTTATACAGTCCCATAAACAGGGCAGGCAATACCGCCAGCACCACCAGGATCATGATCCGTTTTAGATCCAGACTGTCACGCACATGGGTCAGACCGGAAGTGAGCAGACGTGGGTTATATAGAAATCCTGCAAAGGCCTGATAGATCACAACTAAACGCTGATATTTACCATCACCGGTAAATTTCGCTTGATTGTCATCAATAATCCGTTTGATACCCATCAGAATTCCTTTTCGATACGACGCAGGACATCACGCAACAACGGGCCATAATCGTATTTACCGGGGCAGACAAAAGTGCACAGCGCCAGGTCTTCCTCGTCCAGTTCCAGAGCACCCAGTGCCAAAGCCGTGTCGGTGTCACCAACAATCAGCGCACGCAATAAAGGAGTAGGCAGGATATCCAGCGGCATCACTGCCTCATAGGTGCCGATGGGTACCATGGGCCGAGCCTCACCACCACTACTGGTGGTAAAGGTAAAATTTTTGTGACGGCGAAAGGCTGATGAAAAAAGATTAAATATAGAAAATTTATTCCACCCGGGTTTCAACCATCCCAACAATTCCTGCTCATGTTCTTCCGGCAACACCGATACCTGATGATGGTAACGTCCGAGATAAGCTATTTCTTCCGTTACCTGTCGACCACATAAAATAGAACCGGAAATAACACGGTGCTCATCTGAGAACAACTTCTCTACAGTCAATTGCTCGATACTGGCACCAATACGGGTACGTAATAGTCGTGGCCGTTCTACTTGCGAACCTGCCAGAGAAATTACTCGTTGTACATCAAGCTCACCATTTATAAATAAATGACCAATAGCGATGACATCCTGATAATTCACATGCCACACAGTTTTATGTAGTGACACCGGATCAAGAAAATGGATATGGGTACCCACTAGACCTTCAGGATGTGGACCACTGAAAGTTTCGGTAACCACAGAGGGATTATCACTGTGTGGAATATCAGCACCTGATTCATGACAAACAAACAACTTGCCAACACTGAGTACCGACAACACATTCAGACCATCTAGAAAACTCTGCCCCTGCCCCTGAATAACAACAGAAGGATCCGCTGCCAGGGGATTGCTATCCATAGCAGTGACAAAAATAGAATGAGGCATACTGTCAGCGGCAGGAACTTTATTATAAGGGCGGGTACGTAGACAGGTCCACAGGCCTGATTGAAGCAGGTTTTCCCGTACCTGAATACCGCTCAGTTGCCGTAATTCGTTCCGGGAATAAGATTTAAAGACTAGCGAATCTTCGCTGGCATCCACATCAATGATCAGTGAAAGCAGACTGCGTTTTTCGCCACGATGAATAGCCCGAACCACACCGCCGGCAGGGGTGGTAAAATTTACGCCCGGTAATTTCTTGTCGGTAAAAAGCAGCTGCCCCCGTTTGACCCGCGTCCCCTCTTCTACCTGCACAACAGGTTTCACATCGACATAATCAGAGCCGAGCACTGCGATACGTGTGACGGACCTGTCTTCAATAACTTGTTGTGGGCCACCTGTAACAGGCAGATCCAACCCTTTTCTTATTTTAATCACAATTCAATCCAGAAGCCCTATCTTGGGAATAATCGGGAGCTGAACCTCATCCTAGCATGTTGGGTGATTACTGCGAAATTTGGGAGAATGGAACAATGGTGATTTAGGTTTCCTGACTAAAGCCCAATAGTAAATCCCCTACTATTCCCGTCGAGCCATCGCTACGCTCAAATTGTGCCATCTGGGTAATATAGTCGTATTGGTTCAGCGCCTGTTGAGTATTGTGATAGTTAAGATGGATTACACTAATATCCATTTCATCCAGACGTTGTAGATGTTGGGCACCACTGGCATCAATGGTGAATAGTCTCAATTGCTGATAAACCGCGTCTGAGTTATCGATCTGTCCATCTTTGTTTTCATCGTATTCAGACAAGGCCATAAATCCATTGCTAGCCCCTTCCTGGTCCCCAAATAGTTCCTTGCCATTGTCAATACGTCCATTATTATTTTTATCCAGTGCCAGGAAGGCATCTCCACCACTGACAAAACTGGTTTTATCGACAAGCCCATCACCATTAATGTCGAAACTGACACCGGCATGAACCCCGCTGGTTCGCAGACCATTACCGTTGAGATCCAGGATCAGTGGATCGGATTGAGATACAGGTTCTTCTTGTGATGGTTCTTCAATGGCTACTTGTATGGGTAGAACCGGAGCTGATACTTCCACCATTTCCGTATCCACAACCTCTCGCTCAATCTTACTGCCCTCGGTTTCCTCTCCGTATTTGTCTTCTGCTTCTCTGCCCTGTTCCACCAGCATGGCCTTGATTAACTGATAGTCAAGGGAGCGCTGCTTATCTTTATCGGCTTGTTCGAGAGCGCTCACCGCTTGCTGTGCACTTTCAGTGAGCTCATCACTGCCCACGGGAATACGCCCCGATGACGAGACAGGCCGATTCTCTTCAGCATTGGAGTTGCCGGGCACCAGGAGTCTTTCCCCTGGCCCCTGAGGACGAGCCGGTGGGGATGAAACGGATGCGGTAAGGTTACTGATGATGACAGGTGATAAAGCCATTCTCTTTACCTGAAAATATTTAACTGAGAGATCACTAATACTATTAGCGGCCGACTTTATTGCACCTTTAATACTGCCTCCCTGGCGATGACAGGACTTAAAGCCATAACACACTCATCTACTCTGACTATAATATGGCGATGGTATTTCCCATTAAATCTTTGGTATTAACACTACAACCTGGGTTATCCTGAGAACAGATAAAATAAGGATTTTTTAATGCGTCTATTTAATAAACCATTAACCCTGGCCATAGCAATAACCCCCTTACTATCCAGCCCCTATGCCAATGCAGATGCATCTGTACCTGTACCTTTAGGTAAAACGGCAAAACATTATTATGGTATCGGGTTTATTGGCAAGGCCACCTGGGACTTAGGTGCTGAATACACCAATAAGCACCTGGTTTGGAGTCTATTAGTCGGTCGTCGTACTAGAAACAAGAGCTTTGAGCTGGAGGTCGCGGCCGCACAATATGAGCAGTATGGGCAAACTGATTATAATGCCTCTCACCTAACCTTCTCTGTTTTGAAATATCAACCTATATTTTCATCAGCCGATATTTACGGGAAAATCGGTTTAAATAGCTGGATCACGTCAGTGGACAATGAAGGCATCCGAACAAAAAGTGATGATGGTATAAATATAGCCTTGAGTGCAGGCTTACAATTCAAATTCAAGCCTGACAAAAAGAACATTATAATTCGTTTCGAAGGTAAGGTACTGCCTGATATTAGTAATGGGGTGGATGAAGGAGATATACGCCAATTTACGACAACCATCATCGGTTATTACTGAACCGGGTTCATTTTTTAAAGCACTATTAAAAATTGTGTTTTTGATAGCGTTTGAAAATAAGTGGAAAATAATCTGTGGCCAAGCTGCACATGCTCCCTCTTATCCAGTATCGACCGTCTTAATCTGTTTATTTTAAAACTACATATCTATAGTACTCCGTACTATGATACTCACTGCTTTTAGCTAAATATAAAAAGAATGGATAACTCACAGCAAAATCGCTGGCGTTTTGGCATCGACCGCGGGGGCACCTTTACCGACATCATTGGCCTTGCCCCTAATGGCCAATTACACACCGTCAAAGTACTTTCCGAATCCGATGCCTATAAGGATTCCGGCATTGAAGGCATTCGCCGTATTCTTGGCCTGTCTGCGGATAGCCCCCTGCCTGAAGAACGCATCGCCTGGATACGCATGGGTACCACCGTGGCCACTAACGCCCTGCTGGAGCGCAAGGGAGCTAAAACTGGCTTACTTATCACTAAAGGCTTTCGTGATTTGCTGGAAATTGGCACTCAGGAACGTCCCGATCTGTTTGCCCTGGCTATTCAGAAACCTGCCCCGCTCTACGGCACCGTCGTTGAGATACCTGAGCGTATCGGTCCCGATGGTAAGGTGCTTGATCCCCTGAATGCCTCCGAGTTGCAACGGGCTCTCACTGAACTTAAAACTCAGAACGTGGAATCGCTGGCCATTGTATTCCTGCATGCATGGAAAAACCCGGAGCATGAAAATATGGCGGCCCATGCAGCCGAAACAATGGGCTTCACCCATATCTCAACCTCCAGTAATACCATGCCCCTAATCCAGGTGGTAGGACGAGGTCGCACAACGTTGATCGATGCCTATCTCAGCCCGGTATTAACGCGCTATATGAATCGCATTAAAAACTGGATTGGTAATATCCCCATCTATTTCATGTCCAGCTCAGGTGACTTAATGGCACCAAACAGTTTCAGTGGAAAGGATGCCGTCCTCTCTGGTCCCGCTGGCGGAGTGCTGGGAGTTGCTGAACTGGCAGAGCAGGAAAAGGATACCGCAGTATTAGGTTTTGACATGGGAGGTACCTCCACCGATGTGTGTCGTTATAGTGGCCAGCTGGAACGCATTCTGGAAGTAGAAACTGCCGGAGTAAAGTTCACCAGCCCCATGCTACATGTGGAGACGGTGGCTGCCGGTGGCGGCTCCATTGTGGCCTTTGATGGTCATAAACTCACAGTGGGACCGGAGTCCGCCGGTGCCGACCCAGGACCAGCCTGCTATGGCCGAGGGGGCCCGGCAACCATCACCGATGTCAATTTGATCCTTGGACGAATCCAGCCAGAATATTTCCCACAGGTATTCGGCCCGACACACAACAATCCGCTGGATGTGACGGCAGCCCACACACGACTGAAAGTCATTGCCGCCCAGGTAGATCAGGCATTGGGTAAAAATATGAGCATAGAAACGCTGGCACTGGGATTTATCCGCATTGCCAACGAAGCCATGAGCCGCCCTATCAAGGAACTTTCAGTAGCCCGTGGTCACGACCCACGTAACCATACCCTGCTCTGTTTTGGTGGCGCCGGTGCACAACATGCTTGTGGTATTGCCCGATCCCTGGCGATTAAAACAGTGCGCATCCCACCCATGGCCAGCCTGCTCTCGGCCTATGGTATATTAAGAACATCGGCTCGACGCAATCGCATCACCAGTCAACTTCATCCCTTAAACCATAGTACGCTTGAAATCATAAACCAGCAGGCACAACTGATTGCCACCGAACTGGAGTCACAACTTCGAGGTGAACATCACTTACCCACACAAATTAAAGTTCAGCGACGACTGGATATTGATCTTCGTACACCGGGAACCGACAGTCCGATCACCCTCCCCTTGATATCGAACCTGCAAACATTAAAGCAAGACTTTGACCATGCTCACCGTCATCTCTATGGTTTTTCACCTCAGACTATTACCCCTGAAATTGTCAATTTGCGAGTAGACGTTTTTGCACAACGGGAACAGCTACCAAAACAACCCTCACCGGGTGAGCAAACAGTAACACCTACGAGTAAAGTAGATGTTTGGTTCGAGAAAAAGGGAGCCATTAACACACCGGTACATCACTGGCAGACCTTGATGGTTAATGAAATCATCAATGGACCGGCCCTTATTATTGACCAGCACTCTACGGTAGTGGTAGAGCCCGGTTT
>DAOWII010000058.1 GCA_030640985.1 Chromatiales bacterium | reverse complement strand
CTCTTTAGAGCAGCAATGGGGTAAAGCAGAATTAGTTGAAACTCAATGGACCCAAAAAATTGTTGGCACTACGTTTATGGCTGCATTGGTTATTTTTTCCACTCTACCTGCTGTGGCCTTTGCAGCCATTGAATCAATGTACCTTTATCCGCTGGAGAAACATCATTGGAAAAAAGAGAATATTCATATAGAAGCAATAGTTGCAAGAGAAGGGTTTCATGGTTATGAAAGAAAAGTTGTATCCTGGAAATGGGATTATATTTATGTTAAAAAACGAAGGTAACTATCTATTGAAAAATAGAACGAAGTGTAACTGTCACGCTAATAATTCCCGCCTGATTCAGAATCACAAACTCGTCTAATACACAAACACCATAACAAAATCACCAAAGCCAAATCATGAACAGTTACGAAGAAGTGTTTCTTTATACTGGAATGGTTTGGGCATTTATCACCCTGGGATACTGCCGCTGCCTCGCGTACAGCGGTGAAAGGGCACCATTTCAACCACTACCATCGCTATTACGGCCGGGTATTTATGATATTGTGGGTTTTCGCCCATCTGGGCGGAATAGTGAATTTCCGGTTATTAAAGTAAACAACTTATCCGCATCGTCGCATTTCATAAAATATATTCTAACTACTTCGTTTTAATGATTTTCCAGCAATTATGAATCCGCGTATTCCTTTCAAAATCCTTGGGGATAGTCTGTCGGCTAATATCTTCCACAGTCAGGCCATCGAGATGGGGCAATTCCATTTTAAATTTGCGTTTGTTATTGGAGAAGATCAGCGTGCCACCAGGAGCAAGTAGTTTCAGGGTGCTGAATAATAACGCCACATGATCCCGTTGCACATCGAAGGTAGCCTCCATACGTTTGGAGGTAGAGAACGTAGGTGGGTCGAGAAATATTAAATCGAACTGGCGTTGACCGGCCTGCTCTTCCAGCCACTTGAGACAGTTGGCCTGAATGAATTCATGCTGTGGACCTTTTTTAAAACCATTGAGTTCCATGTTACTTTCAGCCCAGTCCAGGTAGCTATAAGACATATCGACTGTGGTGGTCGATGTTGCCCCACCCTTGGCAGCATGTACCGTGGCACTACCGGTATAGGCAAACAGGTTAAGAAAACTTTTACCTTTCGCCAGCTTGCCCAACATGGCACGCGTAATTCTATGGTCAAGGAACAGGCCTGAATCGAGGTAATAGGTAAAGTTCACCCAGAACTGACAACCGTTTTCCTTCACTTCATAAAACTCGCCTACCTCATCCTGCTTTTCGTATTGGGCCTTGCCCTTTTGTTTTTTGCGTACCTTGAAAAACAGATTTTCTTTTGGAATTTCCAGCACATCGGGGATCACAGCAAGCGCCTGTTGCAAACGTGTTTCAGCCTTTTTGGCATCCACCGTGTCCGGTGCAGCGTATTCCTGCACATGTACCCAGCGTTCTTCGCCCTGGTAAAGATCGATGGCCAGGGCATATTCGGGCATGTCCGCATCATACAGTCGATAACAATCGATACCTTCTCGTTTGGCCCATTTGCCGGTGGTCTTGAGATTTTTGCGCAACCGGTTCATGAACATCTCGGTGCCCGAGTCGATCCTCACCTGTCCCGGTACATAGGGCTTGGCCTGACGATCAATAAACCACTGCTCTTCCACATCAAACTGCAACAGCTTGCACTCGATGTTGCCGTTATAAAGCTTGTACATCTTTTTCGCCTTCAGCCCCATGTGTTTGCCCAGCTCGGGGTTGCCGGTAAACACCGCCGCCTTCCAGCCCTTGAATTCCCGTTTAAGGGTATCGCCGAGCTGCCCGTACAAAGCCGGCAGTTTGTCCATATCGCCCAGGCGTTCACCGTAGGGAGGATTGGCCACCACCAGCCCGATGATACAGGCCGCAGGACGTTTGAGTTCTTCCAGGGTGCGGCGGGCGATGACAATATACTCATCCAGCCCTGCGCTTTCTACATTGTCCCGTGCCGCCGTCATGGCCTTGTGGCCCGAGTCGTAACCGTGAATCACCGGCATTGTTTCCAGACCCACAGCCTTTCGTTGTTCCGCATCTTTCAACAGCGCCTGCCAGCTGACATCATCGTGCCCTTTCCAGCCTAAAAAGCCGTAGTAGTCGCGGCCAAGGCCGGGAGCGATATCCCCCGCCATCATTGCCCCTTCGATGAGCAGGGTGCCAGAGCCACACATGGGGTCGACCAGCGCCCCACCTGCCCCGGCCACCTCGGGCCAACGACCACGTAACAAAATGGCTGCGGCCAGGTTTTCTTTCAGCGGCGCCCCCATGGCCTCGACCCGATAGCCACGGCGGTGTAGAGAGTCCCCAGAAAGGTCCAGACTCACATGGGCCTGATCCCGGTCCAGAAACAGGTTGATGCGCAGATCCGGGCTCTCCCGTTCAACCGAAGGCCGTTCACCACAGGCTTCGCGGAACTGATCGACGATGGCATCTTTTACCTTGAGGGCACCAAAGTGACTGTGGTTGATTTTGGATCGAATCGTGGTGAAGTCCACTGCCAGCGTCTGCTGGGCATCCATATGCTCAGCCCAGTTAATCTCCTGGATACCTGCGTACAGTGCCTCCGGCGTAGGTGCATGAAAGTCTTTCAACTTAAGTAATACCCGGTTGGCAATGCGTGACCATAGACAGACGCGGTAGGCCTGTTCCAGGCTACCTGTGAAGGCGACCCCGGCGGGAGCCTCTTTTAGCTGCTCAATGCCCAACTCTCGCAGTTCATCGTTCAATAGCGAAGCCATGCCCTTGGCGGTAGAGGCGAAAAAGTTGAGGTCGGTGGTCATTAGGCTACTTCAATCGGAACAAAGCTCGCTATTGTACCTGTAAAGATGTAGGTGTGGGTCGCTGTTAAAGAAAAAGGCCGCACCTGATTCCAGGGCGGCCTTTTTATGCTCATAAACTAAGCTGGCTTAATAGAGATAAACCGCTCCAGCTTTATAGGCGGAATTATCCGCCTGATCGCCATTCACGCCTGTCGCTGCAGAGGATTCCTTAATCGCCCCCACGGCCACAGTATTTCCGTCATCTGAAACTGCAACGCTGCGACCATACCAATCGCCCGCGTCTGTATTGGATGCCTTCACATAGGCCTGCTGACTCCAGACTCCGCCACTGAAGGTAAATACATACGCAGCACCGGCAGGGTCCGGACTATAGGGTGAGTCAAGCAAATTTGCACTATTATCCAGCTGATCGCCATTAATGCCTGTCGCAGCTGAGAGTTCACCAGCAGCCCCCACTACCAGGGTACTCCCGTCGCCGGATATGGCCACACTCCCGCCAAAATTATCTGCCTCGCCACTGGAAGACTTTATATAGGCCTGCTGATTCCACCTCTTACCATTGCGCGCAAAGACATACACTGCACCTACAGCATTTACGCTGTCATCTGCCTGGTCTCCATTAATACCTTTGGCAACAGAATCTTCACCATGAGCCCCTACTACCAAAATATTACCATCTGCAGTCAAGGCGACACTATTACCGAAGACATCACCACCATCTGTATTGGATGCCTTTACATAGGCTTGTTGCTGCCACCCACTGCGACCGCGTATGTATACATATACAGCACCAGATGTGCCTGCAGAATTATTTGTGCCATCACCATTAATCCCTGTGGCCATGGAGTCTTCATACTTAGCGCCTACTGCCAAAGTGTTACCATCGCCAGACAATGCCACACTCCAACCAAACCAGTCACCACGGTCCTCCATGCCGGAAGTATTGGAGGCCTTCACATAGGCTTCCTGGCTCCAGCTTGTACCACTTCGTGCAAAGACATACGCTGCACCGCTATCACCATATATACTATTCCCCTGGTCGCCATTGACACCTGTTGCTGGTGAATCCTCATGACTAGCACCCACTGCCAGGGTGTTACCATCATCAGACAGCGCCACACTCCAGCCAAAACGGTCAAGTGCATCTGTGTTGGAGGCCTTCACATAGGCCTGCTGGGCCCAATCAGTGCCACTGCGCACAAAGACATACACGGCTCCGGCATCACCTGCATTAGCGTTTGACTGATCACCATTGATACCTATGGCATCTGAATTCTCTAAAGGTGCACCTACTGCCAGAGTATTGCCATCGGCAGACAATGCCAAACTACGGCCAAACTGGCTACGGTTAAACGACTCAGGCATTGTATTAGAAGCCTTCACGTAGGCCTGTTGGATCCAGCTTGTACCACTACGCACAAACACATAAACAGCACCGGTACCAGCCCAACCATATGGGTATTCTTCAACATCACTTTGGTCGCCATTTATACCTGTAGAAAGTGAATCCTCACCATTGGCCCCCACTACCAGGGTAGTGCCATCAGCAGATAGAGCCATGACCCAACCAAAAACATCACCGGCATCTGTGTTCGAAGCTTTGAAATACCCTATCGCATCCAGCATGGCTGAGGTAGCGGATATGGGCGTGGAATCAGTACAAACGTCACTGGCATCACAGGACTGAACCAGATAACTGGCATTTACCCAGTCCTGAAAATGTACAGAAACCTCCTCGTCTACACTGGTACCGACAATGTTTCCACCTATCTGGCTGTAGCCAGTAGCAGCGTCGGGATTCTTTAGCAGCTTGTAGTAGGCAGCACCCACATCATTCCAGGAGAAGGTCAGTAGCTTTGGTTCGAAAGCAGAAACTGACAGCTGCAGGGGCCCTCCAGCCACAGTGCTACAACTGACGGATATACCACTAACAACAGAGCCACTCACTGAACCTGTAGCATTAGTAACACTACAGTCCTGATCAGGACTCGTTGGCTGCGTCACTACGGATACACTGTAGCTTCCGCCATCGGTAATCGATGTACCAAAGGTGAAACTGCCATCGGCACTGATAGTCAGATCATCACCGCCGTTGTTTTGCAACACCAGACCTGTGCCTGCCAGGCCAGTGACCAAACCACCGATGGTGTAGGTAGTGGTACTACAATTGATGCTGACATTGGTGACATCGGCACCACTGACCGTCCCGCTAGCATTACTGATCGAGCAAGTCTGATTGGGACTGCCCGGCTGGCTCAGCACTGAGACACTGTAGCTGCCACCATCGGTAATCGATGTGCCAAAGGTGAAATTGCCATCGGCACTGGTAGTCAGATCATCACCACCGTTGTTTTGCAGTACCAGACCTGTGCCTTCCTGGCCAGGCGCCCACCCAGAAATACACCTGGAACTGCTCCTTCACCTTATGCTGCCATCGTCCGCATCGGCACCACTGACCGTCCCGCTAGCATTACTGACCGAGCAGGTCTGGTTGGGACTTCCCGGCTGGCTCAGAACGGAGACACTGTAGCTTCCGCCATCAGCCACTGCCGTAATAAAGCTGTAACTCCCATCGGTACTAATGCCCAGTTCATCACCACCGTTGTTTTGTAACACCAGACCTGAGCCTGCCAGGCCAGTGACTGTGCCACTAATGGTGTAGCTTGCAGGAGGCGTAATAGTTGTAGTGCAGTTAATATTGATGTCAGTAACATCAGCGCTATTGATTGTCCCACCACCACTAGTGACACTACATGTCTGGTTTGGACTCGTTGGCTGGTTCAGCACTGAGACACTGTAACTTCCACCATCGGTCACCGCCGTAGCAAAGCTGAAGCTGCCATCGGCACTGATAGCCAATTCATCACTACCGTTATTTTGTAGCACCAGGCCAGAGCCTGCGAGACCAGTGATACTGCCACCTATGGTGTATGTATTAGTGACACAACTGATGGTGATATCAATAACATCAGCACCACCGACTGAACTAGCACCATTACTGACAGAGCATAGCTGGCTGGGACTGCCGGGCTGCCTCAGTACCGTGACATGGTAGCTGCCGCCATCGGCCACCAAGGTAGTAAAATTAAAATTACCATTGGCACTTATGGCCAAATCATTTCCATTATTATTTTGTAATACAAGGCCAGAGCCTGCAAGGCCAGTGACCGTACCACTTATTGTGAAACTGGGAGTTGATGGGTTCTCATCATTTCCACCACAGGCACCAAGACCGACAATGAATAGAGACAACAAGAAAATCCTAGATACCACCTTGACGCGACTGACCATGTCCTTTACTCCCTTATTTTTTGTGTTGTTAAATTAATACTAGACATAAACCCACTACTCATCAATAGATGTATGAGATATTTGTAACATTTATATATTTTTAGAAGCTTTCTAATCCCATCCTTAAATATGGCCTGCCCCAACATCATGACAATTGTAAACTATTGATTTAAGGGTATCTTTTCCAAACCGACTCCCGTATAGTTCGCTCTCCCTGCACCACTGGGTTCGGGGCTTTAGCTGTCCCTGACCTATCCTGCTGTATCTTTACTGTTGGTTGTCTGGTTAGTGACGTACATGTTCATCACTTTATTTTTCGTGATGGGCTTAATCAGATGACTGACTGATCTGCCAATCGCAATCAGCGTGTCATGACATTGAGTTGCTACCAGAGACTCCTGGCAGTGACAGAGGTATTGTTGTGTCTTTTAATGATTTAAATCTTGATCCAAAACTGCTGAAAGCGATTGAAGCGACTGGTTTTACTACACCCACTGAAATCCAGACCAAGGCCATTCCGGTGGTACTGGAAGGCCGCGATCTGATGGCCTCGGCCCAGACCGGTACCGGTAAAACCGCTGCCTTTGTACTACCTTCGGTACAACGCCTGCTTACTGGTGAACGCCCCAAGGGTTACGGCCCCCGGGTACTGGTACTGACACCAACCCGTGAACTGGCCATGCAGGTGAATGACAATATTCACACACTATGCAAATTCACCACCATGCGTTACGGCACCGTAGTAGGTGGTATGCCTTACCCTCCACAGATTAAGATGTTGCGCCAGCCGCTGGATCTTCTGGTAGCGACCCCTGGTCGTCTGATCGACCATATCGAACGTGATCGCATCGATTTCTCCCGTCTGGAAATTTTGATCCTGGACGAAGCGGATCGCATGCTCGACATGGGCTTTGTAGATGACGTAAAACGTATTGCCAATGCGGCACCGGCAACACGCCAGACCTTGCTGTTCTCAGCAACCCTGGAAGGCGCAGTTAATAATATCGCCAAGCAACTATTGAAGGATCCGGCCCGTATTCAGTTGGCTGTTTCCAAAGAACGCAACACCAATATTACTCAGCGTATGCATCAAGCCGATGACTTGAACCACAAGCATAAATTGCTGCAACATCTGATGAACAACTCTGAAATCACCCAGGGCGTGATCTTCACCGCGACTAAACGTGGTGCCGATCAACTGGCGACTCGTCTGCAAGATGATGGTCATACCACCGCCGCCCTGCACGGTGACATGAATCAGGGTGCACGCAAACGTACCGTTGAGCGTATGCGCCGTGGCAAGTTCCAGTTTCTGGTGGCCACCGATGTTGCGGCCCGAGGTCTGGACATTAAAGGCCTGAGT
>DAOWII010000114.1 GCA_030640985.1 Chromatiales bacterium | reverse complement strand
GCCATTGAGGCCATGAAAAAATCCGGTGTACCCACGGTACCCGGCTCAGATGGCTCACTGGATGACAATGCAGACCGTAATATGCAACTGGCCCGTGACATCGGTTACCCGGTAATCATCAAGGCGGCCGGTGGTGGTGGTGGTCGTGGAATGCGTGTGGTTCACAGTGAAGCCACCTTGCTGGACTCAATTTCCCTGACCCAGACCGAAGCAGGTGCTGCTTTTGGTAATCCTGTTGTTTATATGGAAAAGTTCCTGGAAAATCCACGTCACGTGGAGATCCAGATACTTGCTGACACCCATGGCAATGCCATCCATCTGGGAGAACGCGACTGCTCCATGCAGCGCCGTCACCAGAAGGTACTGGAGGAAGCTCCTGCTCCAGGAATCAGTGAAGAGTTACGCAACAAAATCGGTACTCGCTGCGCCAAAGCGTGTGAAGAGATCGGTTATCGTGGTGCCGGCACCTTTGAATTTCTCTATGAAGACGGCGAGTTCTATTTCATTGAAATGAACACCCGTGTTCAGGTGGAGCACCCGGTTACCGAAATGGTCACTGGCGTCGATATCGTCAAAGAGCAAATCCGTATCGCCTCGGGTAACAAGCTTTCCTATACCCAGGATCAGATTCAATTGCGTGGCCATGCCATCGAGAGTCGAATCAATGCCGAAGATGCAAAAACCTTTATGCCCTCACCAGGCCTGATCACCGGGCTACACACTCCGGGAGGCCCAGGCGTCCGTGTCGACACCCATATCTATAATGGTTATAGAGTACCGCCCAATTACGACTCCATGATCGGTAAGCTGATTGTCCATGGTAATACCCGCGCCTCGTCCATCGCCCGTATGCGCACGGCTCTTGGTGAGCTGGTGGTGGAGGGCATCAAAACCAATACCGATCTGCAACTGGATATTATTAACGATGCCAATTTCCAGGAAGGTGGTACCAATATTCACTACCTGGAAAAGAAACTGGGATTATAAAAAAGTAATTAAGTGACGAGCAAAACTTCAGTGCTGTTCGTCACTGTCACTTGAGACCTTTGACTGTCTTCCTAGATTTAACTCATGCCCTGGTTACAACTCATTCTTGAATGTCCCGAAGAGGATGCCGAGCTACTCTCCGAGTTACTTAGTGCCCAGGGAGCATCTGCCGTCACCTTTCTCGACAGCGCCGACCAACCGCTGTTTGAACCACCGGTCGGCACAACCCCACTTTGGCACCAGACCCGTGTCATCGGTCTGTTCTCAGCCGAAGCAAATCTGCAAGCAGTCATTACCAACATTGAACAAACAGTAGCCCCAAACCCTCCACCACCCGCCCGAATTGAACAGCTGGAAGACCGGGACTGGACGCGGGAGTGGCTGAATCGCTTCAAGCCGATGCAGTTCGGCCAGAACCTTTGGATAATTCCCACGGGTTATACCCCCCCGGAACCTGCAGCGACCAATATCCTGCTGGATCCGGGGCTGGCTTTCGGTACCGGCACCCACCCCACTACCCGACTGTGCCTGGAATGGCTGGATGCTCACGGAAGTAGTGATCTGAATGTCATTGATTACGGCTGTGGCTCCGGGATTCTCGCCATCGCCGCCGCCAGGCTGGGAGCAAAACAGGTTCTTGGGGTAGATAACGATCCTCAGGCACTGACCGCCACCCGGGACAATGCCGAGCAAAATGGCATGCTGGGTCAAATCAAGGTTTTTTTGCCCGATGAATTACCCGCAGGACAGTGTGATCTGCTATTGGCCAACATCCTGGCACAACCCTTAATCAGTCTCGCACCCCATTTCGCAGAACGGGTCAAAACAGGTGGGCAGATAGTCCTCTCTGGAATATTGCCAGAACAGGCCGATGCAGTGCGACACGCCTACCTACAATGGTTTGATATGGAGCCCGTCGTTGAGCATGATGGCTGGGTGCGCCTGACGGGCAAACGTTTACAGGAACAACCCTAGCGGTCATTATTGATTGCCTGGGGAACCTAGTATTTGAACTGACTGACCAGAGACTTTAATTCTTCCGACAACCGACCGAGCTCATGGCTGGAAGATGCAACAGATTGTGAGCTATCTGCAGCCTGAACAGCGACGTCATTGATCCGTACGATATTCTGCGTCATCTCCTCAGACACTGAACTCTGTTCCTCTGAGGCAGTCGCAACCTGGGCATTCATATCGGAAATTTCTGCCACCACCTGGGTAATCGCTTCCAGACGTCCTCCCGCCAGATTCACCTGTTCAACACTCAGCTCTGCCTGAATACGTCCTTTCTCCATCACCGAAACTGCATTTTGCGCGCCCGCTTGCAATTTCTCAATCATCGTCTGGATCTCCTGGGTGGAGTCCTGGGTACGCTGAGCCAGGGTACGCACCTCATCGGCAACCACCGCAAAACCCCGTCCCTGTTCCCCCGCCCGGGCCGCTTCAATAGCCGCATTCAGGGCCAACAAATTGGTTTGATCGGCAATACCGCGAATCACGTCCAGAATCATGCCAATGCTTTCACTATCCTGTTCGACTTTATTGATGGCTTCGGTTGCCCGACTCACATCGTCAGACAGGGTGCCAATGGTAGTCACAGTTTGCCCCACCACCTGCTGTCCATTACGGGCTTCCTCATCCGCATGCTGGGCGGAAGAGGCGGCGCCGGAAGCACTGCGCGCAATCTCCTGAGTCGTTGCTGCCATCTCATTCATGGCGGTTGCAATCTGCTCCACATCGGATAATTGGGCACTGACAGATTCCTCCGTATTATCAGCCACCTCTTGCATCTGTTGTGCAGAACCCGCCATATTATTCGCACTGTCCGCTACCTGAGAGATCACCTGGGTGAGTTTCTGTTTCATCTCACTCATCCCACGGCACAGCTGCCCTATCTCATCATTGCCAGTGCTTAGCTGTTCGTTATGGGTAAGGTCCCCCGCCGCGATATTCTGTAGTTGACGGGTAACCGCAGGCAGAGCAGCGAGAGAACGCGCCACAATGAAATACATCAAAACAGTCATTGCCAGTAGTACTGCGAAGACGACCACTCGCCCAAGACTCGCTTCACTTACTTGATTCTGCTGAGCAACCACAACGGCATTAGCACGGGCCTGACTCTCCTCAAGAAAGCTATCCACGGTCTCCGCCATCGCTGCCGCCACTTCATCGAACTCGAGCATCATCACATTACCACCCGCCGGGCCCTGCTCGATATAGGCTGTGGCCATTTTCTGGCCCACCTCATAATAGTCATTGAATACCGGGATCATGTCCTTATATTTCTCTGCATTAGCCGGATCGAGTTTCTGTAACTCACCAATCAACTGATGAAATAACTGAGCATTGTTTTCGGCCTCGTCAAAACCGTCGTTGAGGCCATCCAGTCCGCGGGTAGCACTGATATCCGTCAGCCACTGCTGCACCTGAACAATGGCCAATTTCATTTGGTGAGCCTTGTTCAGGACAGGGATTTCCGTATCAGAAATGGCCTGCGCTTCCTGTTTCATGTTACTGGATGCATTGAAGTCCATCGCCATTTCGGCCAAAACAACCAGGGCAAATACACCCACGATCAATCTGAATTTTTGAATGATTGTCATATTACCCATCGGAACAAACTCCTATATTGCTGCTATTTAAAGGGGCATAATCAATACAATATGTGCCTGTTGTCGTTATCGACAATCTGGAATAAATTCTTTAACCGATGAACGAGCCAATCCCTACTAAACCCGACCAAGCCAGGCAGTGAAAACCAAAAAAACCACACATCCAAGGTATAGCACACACACACAATAATGCCTCCTGATAAGCATGGGTTCTTTTCGCCCATCAAAGAGATACTATTCCACTAAACT
>DAOWII010000171.1 GCA_030640985.1 Chromatiales bacterium | reverse complement strand
CCTTCCGCGCAGGATACGGTGATTGTTTCTCCTGTGCGTATGGTTTGGGTAGCATCACCGGTGCCAATGACGGCAGGGATCCCCAGTTCGCGAGCAATAATGGCGGCATGACAGGTACGGCCACCGCGATTGGTGACGATGGCCGCCGCCGTTTTCATAATGGGTTCCCAATCTGGATCGGTGATATCGGTGACTAATACCTCGCCTGGCTTGATATCGTCCATTTGGGTGGCTTCGAGTAGTACCTGGGCAGTGCCACTGGCAATTTTGTGACCGACGCTTTTTCCTGTGGCAATAATTTTACCGTGGGTTTTTAGATGATAGGTTTCCTGATAATTCTGTTCAAGGTTGGCCTGCACGGTTTCCGGGCGGGCCTGGAGAATAAACAACTCACCTGTTTCACCATCTTTGGCCCATTCGATATCCATGGGGCGTGGATAATGTGTTTCGATGATAACGGCCGCACGAGCCAGCTCAAGTACTTCTTCATCATTAATGGAGAACTGTTGTCGTTGCTCACGCTGAACTCGCACATCGCAGGTGGATTTCCCGGCCATAGGGTCACTGGTGTAGATCATTTTGACAAGCTTGTCGCCCAGCTGTCGCTTAAGTATGGGACGCTTGTCCTGTGCCAGGGTGGGCTTGAAAACATAAAACTCATCAGGGTTTACTTTGCCTTGTACGATATTTTCACCGAGGCCGTAGGCACTGTTGATAAAGACCACGTCACGAAAACCGGTTTCCGTATCAAGGGTGAACATCACTCCCGATGCGCCTATGTCGGCACGCACCATTTTTTGTACACCAATGGAAAGGGCGACATCCATATGATTAAAACCCTGATCCACGCGGTAGGAAATGGCGCGATTGGTAAACAGGGAAGCGAAGACCTGTTTACAAGTGGCTAACAGGGTATTACTACCACGGATGTTGAGATAGGTTTCCTGCTGACCAGCAAAGGAGGCGGTGGGCAGGTCTTCTGCGGTGGCTGAGCTGCGGACCGCAATATCGGGATTGGGACCGTATGTCTGTTCCAGTTGCCGATAAGCATCGCGAATCTCTTCCGCCAGTGCTGGAGGCATCGAACCATTTATGATTTTTTGCCGGATGCGGGCGCCGGTTTTGGCCAGGGCCTGCATGTCATGGGTGTCTAGTTTATCCAGGGCCTCAGCAATATAGTCATTCAGCTGGTTATGTTCGATGTAATCACGATAGGCCTCAGCGGTCGTGGCGAAACCGTTGGGTACCTGGATGCCGGCGGTGGACAGGTGCTGATACATCTCTCCCAGTGAGGCGTTTTTTCCACCCACCAGTGGGATGTCTGCAATGCCCAGTTCCGAGAATGTTTTGATGTACTGCATGGGTTATCTCTTGGCTATTAAGATAATTTTCATCAGGTGATCACTGTGGGTTTATCCCGTCCGGTATATTCTTCCAGTTTACACAGTGTATTGGCAATGTCGATAAGGTCTACCAGTGCCTGTTGCGGATCCTGATCGTGTTTGTTGGTATCCGCTTCAAATTTCTCAATATAGATGCGCAGAGTTGCACCTTCGGTACCCGTGCCCGAGAGGCGGTAGATAATGCGTGTGCCATTGTCAAAACCGATACGTAGCCCCTGGCCAGTGCTAATGCTGCCATCAATGGGGTCGGTGTAACTAAAATCATCACTGTAACTAACGGTGTATTCCCCGAACGTTTTGCCGGGGAGTTCAGGTAGTTGCTGTTGCAAGTGGCTCATGAGTTGTTGTGCGCCATTGCTGTCGATACCTTCATGGTCATGACGGGTGTAGAAGTTGCGGCCAAAGCGACTCCAGTGGTCATGCATAACCTCCTGAACAGTTTCCCCGCGTACCGCCAGGATATTGAGCCAGAATAGCACCGCCCATAGACCATCTTTTTCTCGTACATGGTCGGAGCCGGTACCGAAGCTTTCTTCACCACAAAGGGTAATGCGCCCCGCATCCAGCAGGTTGCCAAAGAATTTCCAGCCGGTAGGTGTTTCAAAACATTCGATACGCAGTTGTTCGGCCACTCTATCTACTGCCTGGCTGGTGGGCATGGAGCGGGCCACTCCGGCCAGCCCGTTTTCATAGCCGGGCACCCAGTGGGCATTGGCCGCCAGCACGGCCAGGCTATCTGAGGGGTTGACGAAAAAGTTCGTCCCCAGAATCATGTTGCGATCGCCATCCCCATCGGAAGCGGCGCCAAAAGCAGGGGCATTTTCTGCATACATGATCTCAACCAGATCTTTGGCATAGGTAAGGTTGGGATCGGGATGACCTCCACCGAAGTCGGCCAGTGGTTCGCCATTGATCACTGAACCTTGTGGTGCGCCCAGTACCTCTTCGAGGATTTTTTTGGCATAGGGCCCGTTGATGGCGTGCATGGCATCAAAACAGATGCGGTAACCGGAGGTCAGCAGACTGCGGATAGCTGCAAAATCAAAAAGAGAAGCCATCAGTTCGGCGTAGTCGGCTACTGGATCAATGATCTCTACCAGCATATCGCCAATATGATAACTGCCCAGCGTCTCAAGCGGCGCATCTTCGCCTTCTGCAATGAGGTATCGGTTAATATTTTGGCTGTGTTGATAGATGGCATCGGTGAGTTTTTCCGGGGCTGGTCCACCGTTACTGATATTGTATTTGATGCCGAAATCGCCATCGGGGCCACCAGGATTGTGGCTGGCCGAAAGAATCAGGCCGCCGAAGGCCTTGTATTTACGAATCACCGCCGAGGCCGCAGGGGTGGATAACAGTCCGTCACAGCCTACTAGTACGCGCCCAAAGCCATTGGCCGCGGCCATGCGCAGAATTATCTGGATGGCTTCACGGTTGTAATAACGGCCATCGCCGCCGACCACCAGGGTTTTACCTTCCAAACCTTCCAATGTGTCAAACACCGATTGCACGAAGTTCTCCAGATAATGGGCTTGCTGGAAAATTCTGACTTTTTTACGCAGGCCTGAGGTGCCGGGTTTTTGTCCTTCAAAGGGTGAGGTTTGCATGGCTTTCATTGTATGGACCTTCTATTTGTTTCTCTCATTCAATCACAGCTGGGCACTGAAATCGAGTGATAAGGGTTTCTTGTTGTGCATGCCCTTGAAAATGGCCATCATGGACCTAAATAGTAGAGCTACTAGTAGAACTTCAGAAGTACTACAGGAACACAATATTAGATTCAGTAACCGATTTTGACGACTTACCGGGAGTAAAACAGAAAATGACTGTAGAAGCACATAAAGAGACACTGGGTTTTGAGACGGAAGTGACACAGTTGCTTCAATTGATGATTCACTCGCTCTATTCCAATAAAGAGGTATTCCTGCGTGAGTTGATCTCCAATGCCTCCGATGCCTGCGACAAGTTGCGTTTCGAAGCATTGTCTGATGATGCGCTATACGAATCTGACAATGAGCTGAAAATTAATGTCAGCTTTGACAAGGAAGCCCGTACCGTGACTCTTCGCGATAATGGTATTGGGATGACCCGTCAGGATGTCATCGATAACATTGGCACTATCGCCAAATCCGGTACCCGCCAGTTTATGGATGCCCTCACTGGCGACCAGGCAAAAGATGCCAATTTGATTGGCCAGTTTGGTGTTGGTTTTTATTCTGCATTTATCGTTGCTGACAAGGTTACTCTGACAACCCGTCGTGCTGGCTTAACCTCCGAACATGGGGTGCGTTGGGAGTCCGCTGGAGAAGGAGACTACAGCCTGGAAACCGTAGAGTGCCCACAACGGGGTACCGAGATCACCTTGCATTTGCGTGACACTGAGGATGAATTCCTTGAGGGGATGCGCCTGCGTACCATCATTCGTAAATTCTCCGACCACATTACTCTGCCCATCCTGATGCAGAAAGAGACGACAGGTGAAGAAGAGAGCGAGACAGAAGAACTCGAGACTGTTAACAAGGCATCTGCACTGTGGACTCGTGCCAAGAGCGATATCTCTGATGAGGAGTACA
This sequence comes from Chromatiales bacterium, assembly GCA_030640985.1. GTDB lineage: Bacteria > Pseudomonadota > Gammaproteobacteria > Thiohalomonadales > Thiohalomonadaceae > DAOWII01. The sequence goes on along the minus strand of DAOWII010000171.1, from coordinate 5,092 downwards.
ACGAGTTTTACAAGCATGTGGGTCATGATTTTGAAGACCCCATGGCTCATTCCCACAATCGAGTGGAAGGCAAGCTGGAGTACACCTCATTGCTGTATATCCCTAAACGGGCCCCCTTTGATATGTGGGAACAGGATCGAAAGCACGGTATTAAGCTGTATGTGAAACGGGTCTTTGTGATGGATGATGCGGAACACATCATGCCCAATTACCTGCGTTTTGTACGCGGTGTCATTGATTCCAGCGATCTACCCTTGAATGTCAGCCGTGAGATTCTGCAGCATAATAAGGTCATCGACAGTATTCGATCCGGCTCGGTGAAAAAAGTGTTGGGCCTGTTGGAGTCTATGGCCAAAAATGATGCCGAAAAATACCAGCTATTTTGGGAGCAATTTGGCAAGGTGATGAAAGAGGGACCAGGTGAGGACTCTGCCAATCAGGAACAGGTTGCCAAATTACTGCGTTTTGCCACTACCCACACTGATAGCGAGACCCAGAACATTTCCCTGGATGATTACATCGCTCGAATGAAAGAGGGGCAGGATAAAATTTATTACATCACTGCCGACAGTTTTGCCGCGGTTAAAAATAGCCCTCACCTTGAGATCTTTCGCAAGAAAGAGGTGGAGGTTTTGCTGTTGGCCGATCGGGTTGATGAATGGCTGGTGGGCTCTCTCACTGAATATGATGGCAGGGCCCTGCAGTCGGTAGCCAAGGGTGAACTGGATCTGGGTGAGCTGGACGATGCCGACGAAAAGAAGAACCAGGAGGAGGTCGCCAAGGACTTTGAAGATCTGGTGAAGCAGGTTCAGGAGGCATTGAACGATGCAGTGAAGGAAGTACGCATTACTCACCGTTTGACCAGCTCCCCTGCCTGTCTGGTAGCTGGGGAGCACGATATGAGTGCTAACCTGGAGCGTATCCTTAAATCTGTGGGGCAGGATGGACCAGGCGGCAAGCCGATTCTGGAGCTGAACCCGGAACACCCATTAGTGGCTAAATTGAAGGATGAGAAGGATGAACAGCGTTTCGATGACTGGAGTCATATCCTGTTCGACCAGGCCATGTTGGCTGAGGGTGGGCAATTGGATGATCCTGGTGCTTTTGTCAGCCGACTCAATCAAATGCTGCTGGAGTTAAGCACTTAGTCTGACTATCGACAGGTTAGTTAAAACGGCGGTCTCGAACCGCCGTTTTTGTATCCATCGGCATTGGGTGCGGTCTCCTTTTTCTATACACTGCTCGGGAGACAGATCAACAATTGCCCATGTGGCGGCAGAGGAGTCCTGGTATGAGTAGAGCGAAACCCTTCGTTAAGGGCTGGGGCAGCTGCATTGATTGTGGTTATGAAGGCCTGTTGGAATACCATAAGGTGGAAGGGGAAAGTTATGACGACAAAGAGGCCTTTGGCTTCATGATGTATTTGTATTGCCCTGCCTGTGAGAGCGGAGATCATTCTCTGGTAACTATGGAATATTATCAGGAGCTACTGGAGAACTTGCCGCCCGATGAGGAATGAATCGGTGAGTAGTGAACACGCTGATAAAGTACGTCTTGATAAATGGCTGTGGGCGGCGCGTTTTTTCAAGACCCGCGCCCTTGCCACTGAGGCCATCAATGGCGGCCATGTACACTTGAATGGCAGTCGAGCAAAACCTGCCCGAGCGGTGAATGTCGACGATGAGTTGAACATTACCAAGGGCTCTGAAGTATTTGTGGTTTTGGTTAAGCTATTGTCGGAACGGCGGGGACCTGCATCGGTAGCGCAGCAGCTGTATGAAGAGAGTGCAGATAGCCGCGAGAAACGTGAACAGTACGCTGAGCAGCGGCGACTGGAAAAGGCAAGTAGTAATCAACCTGAGCGACGTCCAGATAAACGTGCCCGTCGTCAGATTATCCGTTTTACGGGTAAATAAAATCGGGACGGAAAAATTATTTGCCTTGGGCTCCCTTAGTGTATGATTGGTATTCTTTTGTGCCCTTGAGAGGGCGCACACAATAAAAAACAGAGGAGTTTCCACATGCGCCTAATCTTGTTGGGGGCGCCTGGTGCGGGTAAAGGCACCCAGGCTCAGTTCATTTCTGAAAAATTCAATATTCCACAGATATCCACCGGTGACATGCTGCGTGCAGCTGTTAAGGCTAGTACACCACTGGGATTGGAAGCCAAGCGCATTATGGATGAAGGTGGTTTGGTCTCCGATGACATCATTATTGGCCTGGTCAAGGATCGCATCGCAGAAGATGATTGCGTGAATGGCTTTTTGTTTGACGGTTTCCCTCGTACGATTCCTCAGGCAGATGCCCTTAAGAGCAAAGGGATTAATATCGACTACGTGGTGGAGATTGATGTGGCGGACGCTGAAATTATCAAGCGTATGAGTGGCCGTCGGGTACATCCTGGTTCAGGCCGCACCTATCACGTGATTTATAACCCTCCCAAAGAAGAAGCCAGGGATGATGTAACCGGTGAACCTTTGGTGCAGCGTGAAGATGACCAGGAGGAGACTGTACGTAAACGTCTGGAGGTTTATCATGCCCAGACCAAACCCCTGATTGAGTACTATTCTTCCTGGGCCGCAGAAGGTGACGACAATGCCGCCAAATATGTGAAAGTAGCAGGCGTGGGTAGCGTTGAAGATATTCGTGAGCAGGTCTTTGCCATGCTAAGCTAACCCGATTCTCCCTGGCCGCTTAATGTGTGGCCAGGAACTTCTTTTTATTTGTATGTACGAGTAGCAACAAGCAATGAATCACGATCAAGATAAATACTGTCAAACCAGTCAAAATGAGCCATTAGGTGTATTAATTACGAATCTGGGCACACCCGATGCCCCTACGGCCTCAGCTCTTCGGCGCTATCTGGCCGAGTTTCTATGGGATCCACGAGTGGTGGATTTACCACGGCCTTTATGGTGGCTGATTCTGAACGGTTTTATCTTACGTATCCGGCCACGTCGTTCGGCAAAGGCCTATCAGAAAGTGTGGACGGATAATGGCTCACCTTTATTGCACATTTCCAGACAACAGGCTGCTGCCATTCAGAAACAGATGGAAACGGGTATCTCCAGCCCCGTAAAAGTGGCGCTGGGCATGCGTTATGGTAACCCCTCTATTGCCAGTGCCTTGTCTGAACTGCGCGATGCCGGTGTTAAACGTATTGTCGCATTGCCGCTGTATCCTCAGTATTCATGTTCAACGACCGCATCGACCTTTGATGCTATTGCCGCGGAACTGAAAAACTGGCGTGAAATTCCTGAGGTACGGATGGTGCACAATTATCATAATGACCCCGCCTATATTGATGCGTTGGCTAATTCTATTCGCGAAACCTGGCAGCAAGGTGCTCCAGCAGAAAAACTGCTTTTTTCTTTTCATGGTACTCCCGTCCGTTTTTTAGAGGAGGGGGACCCTTATTACTGTCAGTGCAGAGATACGGCCAGACTGGTCGCAGAGCGACTGGAGCTGAAAGATGATCGTTGGATGTTGGTATTTCAGTCCCGGTTTGGCAAGGAAGAGTGGCTAAAACCTTATGCGGATCACACCCTGGTTGAACTGGCGCAAAAGGGGATTAGAAGTGTGGATGTGATTTGTCCCGGGTTTTCTGCGGATTGCCTGGAAACCATCGAAGAGATTGCAATGGAGAATCGTGAAGAGTTTATTTCTGCCGGAGGTGATGAATACCGCTATATTCCTGCCCTCAATGAACGAAATGATCACATATCAGCACTGGTAAAGACCATTGAGTCGCAGTTGCAGGGCTGGTAATACGCCTTATTTTAGTTTGATTCTCTTTAAGTATTTGTTCACATAGGCACGATTAATGCCTAATTCTGAGTTGAAGAATAAGAGCAGCGTGGTTTACATCAAACTATTCCGCTGAACCTTCTTTTAATTAATGAAATGGCACTATCATTCCGTGTACTCACTATTTGTGTCATGAACCTTATATTTCTTCCTTGACAGCCATGTCGAATGACTCGTATTTATCAGAGTTTTTCTCTGTTTTAGTATTATTAGTAGGACTGAATAAGGATGAAACCCAAGTGTAAATCTTTATTCGTAGATAAATAAAACTTGTTTGTTATTTTTAGCCTTTAAAGATTAATTTTAGTGAAATTTAGTTCTTTAAATGAATAAATCAGGATTATTTCGTTAAATTAACTAAAAAAAACGTTTTTTTATTAAAAAAGTTAATAAATACTTGAAAAAAGTTTATCTAAATGTTTATTTTATGCTTATAATTAATCGTCAACTAAACATAGGAGCGACTCGAACATGCCTAAAGCAAAAAAAGCAGTAAAGAGAAAATCCGCTGTGAAGAAAACCGCAGCTCGTCGTGGTAGAAAACCTGCCGCTAAGAGAAAGACTGTAGTTAAAGGTGCAGCTGCTGCAAAAAGAGCTGCCGCTATTAAGGCTCGTATAGCTGCTGCCAAGAAGAAAGCTGCAGCTGTAGAAAAGGTTGCTGCTGCCAAACTGCGTGCTGCAGCTGCTAAAGCTAAAGAACTTCTGAAGGCTGCTATGGCTGAAGAAAAGGCTTTCATGGAGCGAGCCGCTGTTGTAGCTAAGGCTGTTGGTGCATGGGAAAAGAAAAATGCTGCGAAATTGGCCAAAGTGGCTAAAAAGGTAGCTAAAAAGGCGGGCAAGAAAAAGCCAGCTAAGAAAAAGGCAGCTAAGAAGCCAGCAGCCAAGAAGAAAGTAGCTAAGAAGAAGGTCGCTAAGAAGAAGGTCGCTAAGAAGAAAGCATCAGGTCGCGGTCGTCCAAAGAAGAAATAATAAGACTCCAGGTCTTTATTTCTGAGCGTTCCTACGGGGGCGGATAAGGTCATCACTGTTTTCAGTGGTGGCCTTTTTTATTTGCAGTCTGATTTTTAGTGTCTGGGCGTTAAACTTCTACTAAGTACATTGCCTATTGCTTTCTACCTGGTATTGGCATTATTTATGCCGTATTTCTGGCAAGATTCATTGTCAATGTGCGTTATTTACCTGTATTTGACAGGTTGAAGTGTTTTTCGATGAAGCAGGCAATGGTTTCCGGCTGATTGATGTCCAGTTGTGGCAGTGTTGATACTGTTTCTGATGAGGTATCGGT
>DAOWII010000126.1 GCA_030640985.1 Chromatiales bacterium | reverse complement strand
GGGCAGTCGGTATTAGCGGGCTGGCTCTCAATCACCGCGACCCGCAGGGGAGTCCCGCCCAGGGCGCAGGCAAAGCTCGCCCCCACCATGCCTCCACCCACAACCAGAATGTCATAGTCCATGTTTATCATTCCCCTTGCCCCGATTTCACCAACGGCAAACCTCTTGCCAGTCGTGACAGCCGACCGGCCAGGCCCATGGTCTGGCGAGCCAACAGACGTTTGACCGGTGGCAGAATATCCATGGCCAGTAGCCCCAGATTTCGACTAAGCCTCACTGGCAGTGCCTTGTTGGAAAACAGACGTACCAGGCTATCGGTCAGGCCCATCACCTTCAGGTGATCCGGCCGACGCCAGTCAGAATAGCTTTTAAGACTTTGCATATCGCCGGGATCCAGGCTCTGCACTGCGGCATCCGCCAGCACTTCTGCAAGCACAGCTACATCGCGTAAGCCCAGATTAAAGCCCTGCCCCGCCACCGGATGCAGGGTATGAGCGGCATTACCGATAAAGGCCAGCCGGGGAGAGACATGCTCACGCACATACTGCAGACCCAGCGGATAGTTGTGGCGCTGACCACAACTGACAAAATTCCCTGCGCGATTGCCAAAACGTTGCTGCAGTCGATGGATAAACTGCTCGTCACTCAAGGCCAATAGTTCATCAACCTCTTCATCCCGTGCGGTCCACACCAGTGACCAGCGATGTTTCTGCAAGCCTTCAGGCATCATCTGATGATGATCGTCACAGGGTAATAACGCCAATGGGCCACTATCGGTAAAGCGCTCGTAGGCAACCCCACCGTGTTCACGATCGGTGGTCACGGTAGTGATCACTGCCGTCTGACCATAACCAAGACGCAGCACCCGGGTACCCACCAGCTCGCGTACCGCAGAATGGCCACCATCGGCAGCAACCACCAGTCGGGCAGTGATGACCTGTTGCTGATCTTTTTGTTCGCCCTGCCGTTCAATACCCACTTCAACCTGCTCAGGCTGGAATTCCAGTGAAGTCACTTGTGCAGGACAAATCATCTCAACATTGGGCAGCGCTTCCAGGGCAGGATTGAGTGCCTGGCCAATATGTTCTGCCTCCACAACATACCCCAGCGCCTCTACCCCATAAGCTTCAGCATGCAGGCGGCTGGCACCGAAATGACCACGGTCCGAGACATGAATATGTTCAATGGGGGTAACGCCCATCTGTGCCATCGCCGGCCACAGGCCCAGGGTCTCAAATATGCGCCGGGAGCCTTCGGCCATAGCGATAGCCCGTGCGTCAAAGCTGGGTTGATGCTCCGCCGCCATGCGCACCGCCTCAATAACCCCCACCTTGAATGGCACATCCTTCAAGGCACAGGCCAGACTGGCTCCCACCATACCGCCGCCTACGATCAAAATGTCATAATCCATCATCGACCCCTTACCCTATGGATGACCAATCGGTTCAAGTGCTTGTACCCTTTAGGGTGAACCTCTTGGCCTCGTTCTTCTTCACTTTTGTTCTCGGGCTTTTATTTTTCGAACTTTTGATTTTAGATTTTTTGGTTATTGTTTTAGCTTTTGCTTTTGCCCGTTTCACTTTGCTTTTTACTCTGCCCTGCTTTCCCCCCATCAAGGCCTCAATTTCACCCACGTCCTTGGGCACCCCATGACTCAATACCTCATAACCCTCTTTGGTCACCAGAATATCATCCTCGATACGCACACCGATGCCCTGCCATTTTTTTGCGATTCCTTTACTGCCCATAGGAATATACAGACCCGGCTCCACGGTCAGCACCATGCCCGGTTCCAGCACTCGCCACTCTTCGCCGACTTTGTAATCACCCACATCATGCACATCCATCCCCAACCAGTGGCCGGTGCGGTGCAGGTAGAAACGACGATAGGCCTCCTTTTTGATCAGGGTCGACACGCGCCCCTTGAGCAGGCCCAGTTTTACCAGGCCTTCGGTAAACACCCGTACCGCTGCGTTATGGGGGTCATTCCAGTGATTGCCCGGTTGCACCTCTTCGATAGCGGCATACTGAGCCTCCAGCACCAGCTCATAAATGGCCCGTTGGGCCGGTTTAAACTTGCCATTGATCGGGAAGGTACGGGTAATATCCGACGCGTAATAGTCATACTCACAGCCAGCATCAATGAGCAGCAGATCCCCGTCACGCAGTGAATCGTTATTCTCGGTATAGTGCAGAATACAGCTATTATCACCACCCGCCACAATGGAGGGGTAGGCCGGGAAGCGGGCACCCTGCTGGCTGAATTCATGCAAGAACTCACCCTCAATCTGATACTCAGTCAGCCCCGGCTTACATACCCGCATGGCTCGACAATGGGCATCGGCGCTAATCTTCGCCGCCTGGCGCATGGCCTTGATTTCGCCCCGACTCTTGTACAGACGCATGTCATGTAACAAATGGTCAAGAGAGACAAATTCCCCCGGGGTATGGATACCGGCACGCTCCTGTTTACGCAGACGATTGATCCAGTCGACGATGCGGCGGTCATAGTCGGTGCGGCAGCCCATGGTGTAATAGACCCGCTCACGGTTCTCCAGCAACCCTGGCAGAATGTCGTCGATATCTGCAATAGGGAAGGCGTCATCGGCACCATAACGTTCCTGAGCACCCTCCAGACCCGCGCGGTGACCATGCCAGGTTTCCATTAGCGGATCCCGCTCACGGCAAAATAAAATGTATTCACCATGAGGACGCCCTGGCACCAACACCGCCACCGCATCCGGTTCGGCAAAGCCGGTCAGGTAATAAAAATCACTGTCCGGGCGATAGGGGTAATCCACATCCCGGTTACGCACATGCTCAAGGGCCGTGGGCAGGATGGCAATCGCCCCCTCACCCATCATCTGCATTAAATGCTTACGGCGTCGGGCAAATTCTTTTATAGTCATTACGATCCAGGGCCTAATGCAAAGAGGCCTCGCCCTTGGGCGGCGCTTTGATTGGATTCAAATCTTCATTAATAAGCAACACCCCGGTACGCAGGTATTCCACCAGCTCGGAATAGGACTCCTCGTCCTTATCCCCCCCTTCCAGGTCAAAATTACCGACCTTGGCTATATCCACCAGATCACGAATGATCTCCCCGGAATCTCCGGGTAGTTCGTCCAGATTAGCCACCATACCTCCCAGACTCAGGCCCATCAGGAAACCCTGGCACCACTCCCCCAGCGCCTGGGTACGCAGATCCAGCGTAATATCATCATCGGGCAGCAGTGGCTGAAAATCCAGCAGCGGACTGCTTAGCTGGGAAACCGTTGTCTCAAAAAGTGCTTCCAGGGGCTTCATGGCCTCCTTTTGCAACAGATCAGTGGTATCCAGGCTTGGTGCGATATAAGCCAGCCAGGTCTTTTTATCTGCATGGCCTGCCGCGCATAGCAGGCCTACCAGGGTGCCATGTGCCTCGGCCCCATCCTGGGTTGCACCCAGTGTTTGCAAAGCATCATCCATATGTTGCAGCACATCATCGGTTTTGTTCATCAGGTTTTCTCGCTCATGTCTTGCTATGGCTATGTCTGTTTCAAGGCTCTATCCTAGCACCGCAAGACGCATTAGGTCACGGTCTGGCATGATCACCGTTGACCACAGAGGGTGACGCACTCTATAGTTATCATCACGGTTAAAGTTATATACTAAGGACCCAAGCCAATTACCTGGCCAGGCTGAACAAAATAGAAGATAACCTATGGACGATGCAGAACTCATAAAACTCGAAAACAGCGTTGATGAGCTGATAGAGACCGTTCAACAGCTGAAAGAAGAGAAGCAATCCCTGCTTGAAGAGCGAGGCCAATTACTGGAAAAGACCGAGCTGGCCCAGACCCGCATTGAGACGATTATCGGCCGACTCAAAGCTATGGAGCAGGAATCATGAACGATGAGGCAAAACAAATCCCGGTTCTAATACTGGATAAAGAGTATGTTATCGCCTGCCAGCCCGACGAGGAACAGGAACTACTAAGCTCAGCCCGCCTGGTAGACAACAAAATGCGCGAGATACGCGGCAGCGGCAAGGTCATCGGCAGTGAGCGTATCGCCGTCATGACATCACTTAACATGGCCCATGATTTAGTCCGTTCCGAGTCCGGCAGCAAAGGCTACAAAGGGCCGAGTCGCGCACGACTACGGGCGTTACAGAAAAAAATAGATACGGTTTTAAAGGATCAAGACCGACAAATGAGACTATAATATTGCCTATGGGTATCCCCTGCGGTGTACGACAGGTAACGGGTAAATTCTTGAGCCGATAATTATATTACCCGGGAGCATTACCTCGCAGCGGTGTGCATGTCCACCAGGGTCTCCCTGAGTGGAAAGCCTAATGCAGCAAGCGTTGTTCCCACTTGAGCCTTTGGTTCAAGAGAAACGCTACCGACGGCACAGGCGGAGGATACCCTCTCTTTTCCCTTAGATGACCAATCGGGTCAGATGCTTGTACCCTAAAGGGTGAACCTATTGGCCTTTACTCACCATACCCAGCCCCACCATAGACAAGAATAAATAAACAAAATCATGTCTGTCCCTAATAAGAAAAAAAATGCAATAAGGGACGAGATACGCCGGGAAATGCGTAACAAACGCCGCCGCCTGGATTCACACAGCCAAATCAACAACGCCCGGTCCATGGCTAAAAACCTGAATCGCTCTGCCCTGTTTCAGCGCAGCAAACATATCGCCTTTTACCTGCCCAACGACGGTGAAATAGATCCTGCACCATTACTCGCCAAAGCAAGGGCCATGGGCAAAAAATGTTACCTGCCGGTATTAAGCCCCACCTGGCACAACCGGCTCTGGTTTGCCCCCTACGACAAAAACACCCGACTCACACTGAACAGTTTCCGCATTGCAGAACCCGCCTGTAACTGGCGACAAATGCGCCCCCCATGGACACTGGATCTGATACTCACTCCGTTAGTTGCCTTTGATGACCAGGGCAACCGCCTGGGCATGGGTGGCGGCTTTTATGATCGCACCCTGGCCTATCTTCAACAGCGGCAACACTGGTGCAAACCCCGTTTGATAGGTGTAGCCCATGAATTTCAAAAAATTAAACGGCTCGACCATCAACCATGGGACGTGCCCCTGCACGGTTCCGTAACTGAAAAAAACTTTTATCCATTTTCAGATAATTTATAAATAAAGAGAAACAAAATAGATGAACTACTGGTTAATGAAATCCGAGCCCGATGTCTTTGCCATCGACGACCTAAAAGCCTGCCCCAATGGCACCGAACCCTGGGATGGAGTACGCAATTATCAAGCACGCAACATGATGCGTGATGATATGAAGAAAGGCGATAAAGTTTTTTTCTACCACTCCAACTGCAAAGTACCCGGCATCGTCGGTATTGCCAAAGTAGTCAAAGAAAGCTACCCCGATCACACCGCCTTTGATCCAGAATGCAAGTACTACGATCCCAAAAGCGATCCGGATAATCCACGCTGGTTCATGGTCGATGTAAAGTTCGTGAAAAAATTCAAGGAAGTTATTTCACTGGAACAACTCAAGGCTATGCCCGAACTGGAAGAAATGCCACTAGTGCGACGTGGCAATCGATTGTCGGTAATGCCGGTAGGTGAAGAGCACTGGGAAAGGATCCTGGAGTTGGTGTAATTGAACCTCCCCCGATAAAATGAACATCCAAACCTAATGAAGCCCATCCGCATAAAGCGCGAGCTGGGACGCGTAAAAACCTGGCGCCCCTTATTTAGGGCCGTTAGATGGTGATTGTTGGGGTAGGCATCCTGCTTGGCTAACGGGTTAGGTCTATTAATTTTTAATCACTTCCAGCCGCGTTACAATATAACTTCGAAGATCTATCGCCAGGTTTCCTTTAAGCGCTTTTTGATAGGCCTCTTCCGCTTCGCTTATTAAGGATTGCGTTTCCAGCGCAATACCCAGGCCTGCCCACCATGCGGATTGCTGCGGTTGAAGTGTAAGGGCATAACGATAGCTGTTTACACTCTCGGCACTACGCCCTTGTTGTTGGTACAACGCCGCTAATAGCGCAAAATAATCACCTCTGTCATCAAGTAGAGTTTGGCTATTATTTGAACCTTGTTCCAGCATCTTCACAGCAGAAGTTAGATCACCTTGTTCTACCCGCAAGCGTGCAAACAACATGGTTAAATTACTGTGCCTTATATGAATCTGTAATCCTGTTTCAAGTACCTCTTCTGCCTCAATAAGTCGACCGGTTGCCAGCAACTGTGCCACCAGTGCTTCCCTTGCCTCACCATGACGTGGGTTATGACGTAGTGCCTCCCATAAATAAGGTTCACTCTCAAAACCTTTACCCTCTTTTAACAAGGTATAGGCTTTTTTATAGGCGATCACTGCCTGTTGCTGCTTAGTCCAGGGGCGAGACTTTTTCTCTATCTGTTCAGTAACACCAGATTTAATAGCAAGAGTTTCTTTTTTTGTTTTAGTTGAGGATGACTTTCCAGCAAGAGATTTAACCCGCGGGGCAACTAGTGGAGCCTTCTCTTCTGTTGTGCTAACAATATTGTCCGCTTTCATACCCGATGGTTGTGACCGTACTTTTTCAGAAAATGGCGTCGTCACTTGTGAAGTCATATCATCTGCATTACTCATCACTTCTTGTTTGGTGCTAAACTTTTCCCAGGCAAGGAATGCAGTAATACTTACCAGTATAATAATAACCAGACCCAGCCATATCAGTATTCGCTGGGGATTGTTACTTTCTGATGAACGGCTTACCAGCCCATGGAAAACACCACTGTCCTCATGACGCTCATTGGCGTTACGGCTTTCAAGATCCTGAAGCATTCGGTTGATTAGGCTCACGCATTACCTCCCACACCCAACCATACAGCTGCCACTATCAGCACGGTCAAACTGATGCCAATCATTACCACCCCTAATTTTTTCTTGTTGCCCCAGCCATGTGAATTTACATCTTCCGTATCATCTGCTGCTGCTTTTATGTGTTGACCAGTAACGCATTTCATACCCTGCCCATAACAAGCCATTAATGCTTTATGTGAAAGTATATTAATCAGTCTTGGTATGCCGCGACTAGCACGGTAAAGATCATTCATTGCCTTGGGCTGAAATTGAACAGTACCCGCTGATCCCGCCACTAACAAACGATGAGAAACATAGGCACTCACACCGTCATAGTCGATCGGTTGCAACTGATGGGAGAATGTAATTCGCTGCCTCAGCTGACGAGCCGATGGCCGGGCCAGGTATTGATCAAGCTCTGGCTGACCAAATAAAACAACCTGTAATAATTTTCTCTTTTCTGTTTCCAGATTAGTGAGTAGGCGCAAGGCTTCCAGTGTTTCTGCCGGCATAGCCTGAGCCTCATCAATACATAGCACCACTTTTTTTTCTGCCGCACTTAATTCAATCAGACATTTTGAGATTTCTTTCAATGTTCGATGCTGACCGATATTCCGTGCAAGCACCAAACCTAACTCATCCGCAAGAGCCAGATTAAGCGCACTGGGAGTTAGCGCCGGGTTGGGGATATAAGCGGTATGAAATCCTTCACCGAGGGTATTAAGTAATTTCCGGCATAACAGGGTTTTTCCAGTACCCACTTCTCCAGTGACTTTGATAAATCCCTCACCACTTTTGAGCGCCACCAAGAGAGTATTCAGCGCATCCTGATAATGACCATATGGAAAGAAGAAACCCGTATCAGGAGTTAATGAAAAGGGAAACTCACTTAATCCAAAATGTTCCAGGTACATGTCTTTGCTCAATTAAAATATCGTTGTTTCTATATTATTTACTAATTTTTTACTGCATATTCTTAAATACACTGGATGAACGCTTTAACTCATCACTCCATTGCTGGCCACTTTCATCCACTATCACTGGTTTCAACAATATCACCAACTCACTTTTGTATTTTATTTTTTTCTTATGTCTGAACAATGCACCTAATACCGGAATACTGCCAAGGATGGGGACGGAAGATTGTTCATCACGGGTACTATTTTGCATTAGCCCACCAATGACCACCACCTGACCATTGGCCGCACGGATAATACTGTCTGATTCACGGATAGTGCTCGCTGCCAACGGCAGGCTCAGGTTACCAACGGTGGTGGTAATGTTTTTGACCTGCTCATTAACTTCACTCACGGAAGGGTGCACATGCAATACAATCTGGCCGTCCTCACTGATCTGCGGTGTGACATCAAGGGCTACTCCTGAGAAAAATGGTGTCAGTTCCGCACTGACATTAGTGTTGCCCGTGGTACCACTCACATCGGTTTCGATACCCGTGACAAAAAATTCATCAAAGCCGACCTTTATAACCGCCTTCTGATTATTTACCGTTGAGACTCGTGGACTGGAAAGCACCTGTACGTCGCCCTGGGTCTTAAGCAGATCGATAAACAAACTAAAATCAGGAGTATTTAATCCCAGAGTGAACAAACCACCGACCGTTGAACCTATCGAATTGGAAGAACTACTGCCCAAAGTGGTGGGTGGACCAATAGCGGTATTAAGCGACGATGTTGAGCCTGAAAAATTACCCGTACTTCCCAGACCAAACAGACCCTGCTCACCGCTGCTATTCTGGATTGAAGCCCAGTTGATTCCAGCTTGAAATGCATCCGACAGCTCCACCTCAAGGATACGTGCCTCAATGATTACCTGACGTTGAACAACTTTCTGAATAGTCGCCAAAAATTGTTCCACAGTATAAAGTTCACGTGGCATGGCTTTCACCATAACCAAACCTGACTGTGCATTGACAGCAATTGAGCGCCCCTCTTCATCCCCGATTAATTGTTTCAGTGAGTCACCAAGACTACTCCAAAAGTCAGATTCCGACTGAGTGTTGATAGAACTGCCAATAGCTGAACCACTGCCTCCATTATTATTACTATCACCTCCGGAAACACTGGCAGAAATCTGGCCAGAGCTGGCCCACATCTCTGATTTTCCGGAACGCTTCACATCCAGATAATTCACATGAAACATTTTGCTCCGCAGGGCATTGGGCAACACTTGATACACATTGCCTTCACGTTCGTAATCGTAGCCATGTACCCGGCGTACCAGCTCCATCACTTCAAGCACCGTGACATTTTTCAGATCAAGGCTGATATAGCCGCTCAAACTCGGGTGAATCATTACATTATAGGGTGTGCCCTCTACCAGACTTAAGAAGAAGTCGCGAGCGCGAACCCGGCGCACCTTGACATCAAAATGGGGTTCCAGCTGTGCCTCATCTGCTTGTGGCATATTAATATTAATAGCTGGCAACAAGGCGGCACTGACCTTCGGTGGTAGTAGCTTATCCTTAATGATTTCCGTTGAGGTAATACCTTCATCAATAGCTTGCTGAATATCAGCCCTGACTGATATATCCCTGGAAGGCATGGTTTCACATGCCACAAGCAGCTGCGCCACAAGCAGGTAAAGTATCCCGCTTGGCTTTATTTTTTTCCATCTCATAACTACCGCACTCCAGTATTAACGGATTTTTTAACCGATACAGGTAATAATTTCACTTTATGGTTCCGACCTTTATGGAGCAATACAACTTCCGTAGGCATAATTTCCATAACCTTTGCTCCCGCTACCCTGTCACCCACGGTCACATTCCTTCCATTGATGATCGCACTACGCTGCCCCTTGGTAATCAGTGTTGAACTCAGGTGCGCATTGAAACGTCCCTCCACTCCAGAACCACCCGAGCCTTTTACCAGCCGCATATCTGGTGGCC
>DAOWII010000196.1 GCA_030640985.1 Chromatiales bacterium | reverse complement strand
GACCTGGGTGATCCAGGTGGGTAGCTTTACTAAAGCAAACAATGCCCTCGCGCTTCGCGACAAATTGCGTAATGAGGGTTTTGCTGCTTTTGTTGAAGAAATACGCAGAGATAAACGCCTGGCTTACCGGGTGCGTATTGGGCCGGAATTGACGGAAGAGAAAGCCATTAGAGTTAAAGCTGACCTGAAGGCTAAGGTGAAACTTGACGGGCTTGTGATTCGTCACTCTGGTTAAATAGGCCAGGGTTAATACGTCAGGCTTAATAAATTCGGATTGATAGTAAGCACAGATTGAGACAAGTATATGAACTGGGCTGATATTGTAATTTTGTTGATTATTCTGATCTCCATGTTGATCAGTATCTGGCGTGGATTCACCCGTGAGGCTTTGTCGCTAGGGGGATGGGTGGTTGCCTTCTGGCTGGCACTGACTTTCTCTGGCAAGTTGGCAGGGCTGCTGACATCTTTTATTTCAATGCCATCGGTGCGTGTGATTGTCAGCTTCGTCTTTTTGTTCGTAATTACCTTATTACTGGCTTCCTGGGCCAATTATCTCATTAGTAATCTGGTAAAACGTACCGGACTGACCGGTGCCGATCGTGTTTTTGGTGTGGTATTTGGTGCATTACGGGGTTGTGTCGTTGTGGTGATTCTGGTTTTGCTGGCAGGACTAACTCCGGTGCCACAGGATCCCTGGTGGGATAAATCCTTTTTTATTGAGCATTTCCAGGATGCTGCGCTATGGGTGCGTGCCATTTTGCCGGATGATGTTGCCCAATACATCCGCTACAAGAAGTGATGAAGCACCATTCTGAGCTGTTTTTAACTTATTTTGACGTGAACGACTGAGGTATTTTTTATGTGCGGTATCATCGGAATTGTTGCCAGAAGTTCCGTCAACCAGGCGCTTTATGATGGCCTGACTGTATTACAACACCGTGGCCAGGATGCGGCGGGTATGATGACCTGTGGTGATGGACGACTCTTTCTGCGCAAAGACAATGGTCTTGTCCGAGATGTTTTTCAGACCGAACACATGCTTAAATTACGTGGTGACATGGGCATTGGTCATGTTCGTTATCCAACGGCGGGTTGTTCATCATCTGCTGAAGCACAGCCTTTTTATGTGAACTCTCCTTACGGTATTTCGCTGGCACACAACGGCAACCTGACTAATGCGGAAGAGTTGAAAGCGGATATTTTTCGTGAAGACTTGCGCCACATCAACACCAATTCCGATTCCGAGATCCTGCTTAATGTCTTCGCCCATGAGCTGGAACATAATCGTAAATTGCGTGTCGATGAAAATGATGTATTTGATGCCGTAGCATGTGTACATCGTCGGGTGCGTGGTGCCTACGCTGTGGTGGCGATGATTACCGGTTATGGCATTGTGGGGTTTCGTGATCCCAATGGTATACGACCTCTGGTTGTCGGCAAGCGCCAAACAGATAAGGGAGATGAATATATTCTCGCCTCGGAAAGTGTGGCGATAGATGCTCAGGGATTTGAATTGATTCGTGATGTGGCCCCTGGCGAGGCTGTGTTTATCGATAAAGAAGGAAATTTTTATTCGCGTCAGTGTGCAGGCAAACCTAATTTAACCCCCTGTATTTTTGAGCATGTTTATTTCGCTCGTCCCGATTCTATTATAGATGGCATTTCTGTTTACAAGGCACGCCTGCGCATGGGTGAGGTTTTGGCGCGGAAAATAAAACGGGTATTTCCTGAGCATGATATCGATGTGGTAATTCCTATCCCGGATACCAGTCGTACTTCGGCGTTGCAACTTTCCTATGAACTTGGCAGCCTGTATCGTGAAGGCTTCATCAAGAATCGCTACATTGGACGTACTTTTATTATGCCGGGGCAGAAGCAACGCAAAAAGTCAGTACGGCAAAAACTCAATGCGATTGACCTGGAGTTCAGGGGGAAAAATGTCTTACTGGTGGATGACTCCATTGTGCGCGGAACCACCTCGAAGCAGATAATTCAGATGGCAAGGGAGGCGGGTGCCAATAAAGTCTACTTTGCCTCAGCGGCTCCTCCTGTACGTTTCCCTAATGTTTATGGAATTGATATGCCTAGTTCCAGTGAATTGATAGGCCACGGACGTGATGACAAAGCCATTGCCAGGGAAATAGGTGCGGACTGGCTGGTTTACCAGGATCTGGACGATCTGATTGAAGCCGTGGCGCATAATGATGTGAGCCAGTTTGAAGCATCTGTCTTCAACGGTGAATATGTCACGGGAGATATATCCCCGGCCTACCTTGAGCGTCTTGAAAACTCTCGCAACGATTCGGCAAAACACCAACAGGGAATTGCAGAGGATGCTGGCCTCGATTTTCATAATAGCCAGTAAATTGATGAATTACTGTGCAATTATTGACAGGACAGGAGTAATCTCCTACTCTTCCACCACACACGCGCCGATTTGAGTTCAGCTTGCGGGCGCTTTATAAATGCAGCTAAACAGAGGGAAACCTGCTTTAGCGATAGCTGAGTGGGTTTTTTTGTGTCTGATACATTTGTCCCTGGACAAGTTTTTGAACAAGTAGGAGAGCGGCGATGTCACATGATGATTGGGAGCAGTTTGAATTTGAGACGCGGGCGGTGCGTGCCGGTCAGGTACGTACCCATGAAGGCGAACAGTCCGAGCCTATTTTTCCAACTTCAAGTTTTGTGTTTGGTAGTGCCGCTGAAGCTGCCGCTCGTTTTTCGGGTGAAACACCGGGTAATGTTTATTCCCGTTTTACCAACCCGACGGTGCGCACCTTCGAGCAACGCCTGGCAACCCTTGAGGGCGGTGAGTGTTGTGTAGCGACCAGTTCTGGTATGGCCGCTATTCTCGCCACTTGTCTGGGGCTGTTAAAGAGTGGTGATCATATCGTCTCATCCCGTGCCATTTTTGGTTCGACGGTAATGCTGTTTAATAATTATCTGGCCAAGTTCGGAGTGGAAACGTCTTATGTCGGACTCAGCGATTATGAGGCGTGGGAGCAGGCTATTAAACCGGAGACAAAATTACTGTTTCTGGAAACACCATCCAACCCACTGACCGAAATTGCCGATATTAAAAAACTGGCGGATATCGCTCATGCCCATGGCTGCCAGTTGGTGGTGGATAACTGTTTTTGTACGCCGGCATTGCAATTACCTTTAGCACTGGGGGCCGATATTGTTATTCATTCGGCAACTAAATATATCGATGGCCAGGGACGCTGTGTCGGTGGAGCCGTGATTGGCAAAGAGGATGTCGTGGGCACTGATGTGTACACTTTCCTGCGTACTGCAGGGCCGACCATGAGTGCCTTTAATGCCTGGGTGTTTTTGAAGGGGCTTGAAACCCTGAGTCTGCGGATGAAGGCACACAGTGAAAGTGCTTTAAGCCTGGCGCAATGGCTGGAAGGGCAGCCAGGTATTAAACGGGTTTATTATCCCGGCCTTGAGTCACATCCTCAGCATGAACTTGCGAAACAACAACAGACTGCCTTTGGCGGAATTGTTGCCTTTGAGATTGAGGGTGGTAAAGAACAGGCCTGGCAATTTATTGATGCAACAGAGGTGTTGTCTATTACTGCCAATCTGGGTGATACAAAAACCACGATCACCCATCCGGCTAGCACTACTCATGGACGTTTAACAGACGAACAGCGCGCAGAGGCGGGTATTGCTGATAATCTGATTCGGATTGCTGTTGGCCTGGAAAATAGCGAGGATATTCAAGTGGATCTGCAACGTGGGCTGGAGGCTGTCAAATGAAATATTTGTTTGTGCCTGGTTTCTTGATGATGTCAGCTATAGCTGTGGCGGGTCCTCCTTCGGGACACCCTTCTAGCCACCCTTCCGTTGGCGAGGCGGCCCAGGCATTGAATCTGCCAGAAGATGGAGGGATGGTTAACTTACCCTATGAGGGGAAAGTGTTGCAGGCCATTCCTAGTAACGCCTATGTGTTTATTGAGGTGGAAACCGCTAATGGTGTGCTCTGGTTATCGGCACCCCTGGCTGAACTTCATAAAGGTGATGTGGTGCATTATGATCGAGGCACCATGATGATAAACTTTTATAGTAAAAAACAAAAGGTCACGTTCCCGAAAATCATGTTTGTTGGACGTGTGGTAAAGGCAAAGTAATATTTATTATCATTTAATGACGACTGAAAAAAAGGTGCTGAAGGTAATTGATTCAGCACCTTTTTAATTTAGGTTAGGGTCTAATGCGTATTGCCAGCGTCCTCCATTCATAGAAAAATAGACCAGAAAGAATCATCACCGTACCCATGATTACATCTGTTGTTATGGGCTCTGCATTAAAATAACTCCCTGCCATCAGAGCCAGTACCGGTGTCATTAACGGTATCATCGCCATACGACTGGCTTCCACGTAGCGCAGCGCATGGAAATAAAAGATAAAGCCCAGGGCTGTTCCAAATATTCCCAAATAAATAATGGCCGCGACCGCATGGGATGGCATCTGTTGTGGCCATGTCCCGTCAAATATCCACCAGCTGACAAAATAGCAGGGTACGGCAAACAATAGTGCACCGGTAGTCGTCGCCAACGCAGGGATCTGAGTACCTGATTTTTTTACCATCACTGTGCTGATACTGTGAATCAGAGTTGAGACAAAAACAGCACTTAAGCCTAGTACTGCCTCAGTACCCAGTCCCTCACTACCAGCAAAAATGATCGTCAGACCTCCGACACCCAGGGTCATGCCGGTGATACGTGGGAGTGTGAAACTCTTCTCCTGTAACCACCAGGCAGCAAAGGCACCAGTAAGGAATGGCGTCAAACCAAATACTACGGCAATGAGCCCAGAGGGAATGTATTGAGCACCCCAATAGACAAACATCATGGCTCCGTATAATCCCAGTCCTGCTGTCACGTAGGTGCGACGTGCTTCACGATGCCATGGTAGTTTTTCCCGCAACACGGCCATTAATATCAGGCACACCACGACACCCAGCACCATGCGTGCTGTTAAGCCGAATAGAAAGCCCAGGCCTTCACCACTCCATTTGACGCCAAGTGGAG
>DAOWII010000063.1 GCA_030640985.1 Chromatiales bacterium | reverse complement strand
TCGCATTTATCCTGCTAGCCTACCCAACACTGTTCGGCATGGAAGAAGCCCCTGAACTGAGTCTGTTACTGGACAATGGTGAAGGGCGCATCAACCTGCTACTGAATATTACCGTGGTAGTGAGTCTATTTTTATCACTCATACCGGTCATTGGTAACGTAGTCAGCCTGGTATTACCGATTCAGGGTATCGCCTGCTCCGCCTTTCTTTTCCACTGGCTGGCCCACTCATTCAACAACACAGCTATCAGTTACTGGCCGGGCGCACTACCTGCAATTGCCATCATCGCGATCACACTAATCACCCCTGCTATTGCCCGACAGATCAGTCACCGACTAGGAGAGCACTTAAACAGAATAACCAACAAAGAAGATTTTGAACTGGCGATATATAAAGGTTTGATACTGTTTGTACAGGCGCCGGCAATATTGATTTACAGTCTGTCCCTTGGGCGACAACTCGCGTAGGAAGAATTACTGCCGGGCACTACGAAAAATGTCATATCGCCTGTTACGATAAAGTAAACCTCGCCGTCAACAACCACGTCACCCCTCCTCCTCCCAGCAAGAAACCTGCCATCGCCGCAACCGCGTAATAACGAAAACGCCTTACCATGGTGTGTTGTGGTAATACGGAAAGAATAAAGGGACGTCGGGCATCTTTCGGTTTCGTCATGATATGGGTGACAGGGCCTTTGAAGCGCTCGGCCTGTTCTTTGAGGATTTCGCGGTGGGCCGTTTTGCGGGCTTTATCCCACTCCTGCATATCGATTAGCCCATCATCATTTTCATCAAATCGTTGATGCAGCATTTTGGAATCCCGCTTCCATTCATTGAGCAGTTGGCGTACGTCTTCTTTGGTATTGGGAAGCTCCTGATGCCCCCCCACACTGCGAAACAGACCGATGGCATAGATAGGATCCCGTGGGTGCATGCGTTTTTCGCTAAACCGATAGCGACCACTGGACAGAAATCGACCCATGCCGTTATTGGCACGAGGTGCAGCCCCTGACCAGGCCGCTGAACTGCCATACCAGGTATCGTCATCCATAGGTATGACATCGGCACCCTCGGGATCGATGACGCACTCACCGGTATCATCCTTAACCAGAAACAGGTTATCACTGGTATCTGACTGAATGGTGCGCCAATGGGTAGTCCTATTGCCTCGACTATCGTAGGACTCGGTGCGTTCTTCGATTTTGTAACGGTACCAGGTGCAAGTGGTGCCAGTCAGGGGAGAAATAATAGGCGTACCCTTCATGAGTTCACCGCTGCCATCCAGCTCTACATAACCCTGTGCCGCCGAGCGAATTCTGGAGGTGGGGGTATCGGCGACAATGCGTAGCCGGTGCAAAAAACGGGAAATAAAATAAAAGGCGACAACTGTGAGCAACAATAGAAACAGGGTGCCAAACCAAAATTCTACCGAATCAGCCTGCCTTACCGCGTGAGCCCATTGTGCAATATCCATTCGGAAACCCTGGATTTAAAGTCCTTCAATTGTGATCCTGATAGCGGACCGAAAAGGTAATACTTACCGGTCTTAATGCTAGAACAAACAAGCCACTAAACCAGAATAAAAGTACCCCCTTCAGCTGATATTAATCAGAGTAGCATCAAACATAAAGTTGAACTATTAAATCTGACAGAAGAGCCACTAATAAAATGAATCAGAAATGACGTTCTTGAATTTCAGTCAGAAGCCCCTGGCCAGCAACCTCAATAAGATCGAACATATGTTCAAAGCCGACCTGACCACCATAATACGGATCGGGGACCTCCTCCTCATCCAATGAAGGTGCAAAGCTCAGCAGCAGATGCAAACGATGCTCGTTTTCTGGACTCGAAAGCTCTCGCAAAATCTGCTGGTTGTCATGGTCCATGGCCAAAATATAATCAAACTCATCAAAATCGGCTTTTATCGCCCGGCGAGCACGCTGTATGCTAATGTCAATGCCACGCTGTTGGGCTGTTGCCTGTGCACGAGTATCAGGGGGCTCGCCCACATGATAGGCGTGAGTTCCCGCAGAATCGACCTGGATATATCCACTCAGGCCCGCCTCCTTGACCTGTTGCTCAAACACTCCCTGAGCAGTGGGTGAACGACAAATGTTGCCCATGCAAACCATTAAAACCCTAATCATGTTTGTTTACTCCGAGCATCAATAAGCACATAATAAAATTAATTTTGAACATTGAGCATCTCAACAATGCCAGGCATCACTATCACACTTGAACAGTTACGAATCCTCATTGGACGACAGGTTCAGCATCACGGTATTGACTGCCAAGTTATCGAGATTCTCGAAGATGGCCCTGCACTGATACTTCAGGACAGTGAAATGCATCGGGGCGTCCAGGCGGATCAGTTTGGCGAAGCCCACCGTCTCGTGGTTGAGACCTATACAGTGCCAGTCTTTGTTGCAGATGGTTCCGCCTATCATCCTGATTTTATCCTGCTGGAACTCGAACAGCATATCCGCTAGCAACCCCATGCTTTATACAGCGCCGTTAAGTCGGGGCTCCTCAAGCAGAAACTTAAGCCAGAAGCAGTTTCCTGACATGCTCCAGATCAGCTTCGGTATCGACCCCCGGCCCCGGAACTTCCTCTGCTATACCCACATGAATACGCCCCCCATGCCACAGAACCCTTAATTGCTCCAGGGCTTCCATTTGTTCCAACTCACAATGGGGCTGTTGTACATAACGCTTTAAATATCCGGCACGATAGGCATACAGCCCCAGGTGACGGTAATGTACGGCGGCGTCAGGTAACTCTTCAGTAGTGACTGAAAAGGCATCTCTATCCCATGGGATAGATGCCCGGCTGAAATACAAGGCAAAGCCATTACTATCTGTCACCAGCTTAACTACATGGGGGTCGAAAAGCTCCGCCGCAGTATGAATCCGTGTGCTTAGTGTCGCCACATCAGCACCTGGATGCTGCTCCAGATCGTTGGCGACCTGACTGACCAGCCCCGAAGGGATCAGCGGTTCATCACCTTGCAGGTTTACCACCACAGTATCATCGTCATAGGCCATCAATTCAGCCGTTTCTGCCAACCGCTCGGTACCTGAGCGATGTTCCGTGGAGGTCATACACACCTGGCCACCAAAATGGTCTACAGCCTTCTGGATACGTTCATCATCGGTGGCAACCACGACGCTCTCTGCGCCACTTGCCACTGCCCGTTCATAAACATGCTGCAACATCGGTTTACCGCCAATCTCCAACAGAGGTTTAGCGGGTAATCGGCTGGAAGCATAACGTGCAGGGATGATGACCTTAAATGGCACTATATTTCCTCGTCAGAGGCTAATTCACGGGCTTCTTCAGCAAGCATGACAGGAATGTCATCCCGTATCGGGTAAGCCAGCCTGTCAACCTTACAGATGAGTTCTTGTGAATCTTTCATGAAAACCAGTTTTCCCTTGCAAATAGGGCAGACCAGAATATCGAGTAATTTTTTATCCATCGTTATCTCTCTTTTAACAGCGCCAACAATTTTGCTCCAAAATCCACAGGTAACTCCGCAGTGACTGGAAGGTACCAATAATGGGGTTCAGCAAACCCGTGACATTTTACGACATCTTTTTCCGTCATTAATACCTGCAATCCATCATTGAACTGTAAATTTTCCTGTCGAAACCGGTAATGATCGGAGAAAGGGTGCTCAATAACATCCAGTCCCGCCTCTCTCAGCTGATTGAAAAATCGCCCTGGATTGCCTATTCCAGCGATAGCATGAAGCTGTTGCCCACTAAATGACTCCAGCGTCCTTTGTTGATGTTCATCCGACAGATTAACCGCCATGGAACCCTTCAGGATCATTTGAATTTCATTGGTCCTGACCTTGCCGTTGTTAATAATGAAATCAACAGTATCGAGCCGTTGTGGACGCTCACGCAAAGGACCTGCAGGCAGGGAACGTTCATTGCCCAGACGGCGTTCACCATCAATAAGCGCCAGTTCTACATCCCGCGCCAAGCGATAGTGTTGCATGCCGTCATCAGAGATGATGATATCAACCTCACTGTTCTCCAATAATAACTGCGCCGCAGCCGCACGATCAGGGCCAACAACCATCGGGCAAGCACTGCGTTGAGCCATGAGCACTGCTTCATCCCCTACCAGGGAGGCTTCACTGGCAGGATTGACCTGTTGCGGCCATGTTTTCGCCTGGCCACCATAACCACGACTGATAATCCCGGGCTGATACCCGGAGCTTTTAAGGAAATCGGCCAGCCATAACACCATTGGCGTCTTACCACTGCCACCGACAGTGATATTACCCACCACAAGAACAGGTACAGGCAAACGTATCTTTTTGAATACCCCGTAGTGAAATGCCAGCTGCCGCCCTTTTACCAACAGACGAAAAAGCCAGGAGAGGGGTATCAACACCCGGGAGATTAAATTGTCGCTGTACCAATAATGGTCAAGGCGTTTCATATACGATGATATCGTGTCGAAGAAAATATTACGCACAGTAGATCCTGCAGCGTCATCCTAATAGCGTTAGTTTGCACTCTACCTATGCCCTGCCATACAAAAGCATGGATATTCTTACATAAACCATCAGGGTACTCCTACATATTTTGACAAGCCATTCTTACAGCTACCTTATTTCCTTAATAAGCGGACTGCCGTACAGTAGAACTGTAACAAGGATGTGGATATGACATGGACGTCAACTTTAAACCACTTTCCGGACGATGTAGCTGTGCGGTAAGGATTACCGACAACCAAACATCTTCTGGCTATACAATCATTGAACTCATGGTCACTTTGGCCATATCAAGCATTCTCATCGGGTTCACTGCGCCATCGATTCAATCGGTACTGGCAAGTACCCGTCAAACAAGCCATCTAAACTCTCTCGTTAGTAGTTTTCACCTGGCACGAAGTGAGGCAGCTAAATATGGTTACAAGGTCGTCATATGTAAAAGTATTGATGGAGAGACTTGTAATACAAGCATGCAGTGGGATCAAGGCTGGCTAGTCTTTACCGACCAGGATGATAACCGCTCAAGAACGGCAGATGAACCCCGTCTGCAAGTACGTATGCCTTTTTCTACAGGCCAAACCCTCACCTACAGACGAGGTGTCGGTTCAAATAACTACATTACTTATCATCCAGATGGTTTCACACGTACCAACGGAACCTTCACATTTTGTGATACCCGTGGCTCAGAACATGCAAAGGCCTTGATATTGTATAAAACCGGTAGAACTCGCATTAGCCGAACTCGCGCCAATGGAGAGGCTCTCAGTTGCGCTAATAGCTAAGGACTTTCGCACCTGAAGCGAAAAAACTCGAAATCTACTACTTTGGCAGTTGACCCGACGCTCTACCCTTTGTAACATACGCGCCTCAACTATTCCCCAGTAGCTCAGTTGGTAGAGCAGGTGACTGTTAATCACCTTGTCCGTGGTTCGAGTCCGCGCTGGGGAGCCATCTTCTGCTTTAACGCTAAAAAAATCCCATCTTATGGATATTAACTGACCACTCCTGCCTGGTTTATATCAGGTAAGGTCTATGGTTTGGTCGGACAATATTTCCCTAGATACTGTCGAAATTCATCCTTTAGCTCATCATGCTTGAGAGCATATTCCACAGTCGCCTGTAGATATCCTAATTTACTACCACAGTCATACCGCTTCCCTTTAAAACGATAAGCAAATACTTGTTCCTCAGCCAGCAATTTTGCAATGGCATCCGTCAATTGAATCTCACCCCCGGAACCACGCTCTGTAGACTCTAGAAAATCGAATATCCCGGGCGTAAGTATGTAACGCCCAACAACAGCCAAATTACTCGGTGCTTTATCGGTCTGAGGTTTTTCAATAATGGCATCAACAGCAGACAATTCAGAATCCCCCGTTTTCCTGGTGCTGACAATACCGTATTTATCAGAATCCACAATTGGTATCTCTTCCACACCCAGTATACTGCTTTCATTTTGCTCATAAAGGGAGCTCATTTGCGACAAAACCCCCTCCCCTTCACCATCGATAAGATCATCAGCCAGTAGCACAGCAAAGGGTTTTTCACCAACGACTGGTCGGGCGCATAACACTGCATGACCAAGCCCTAGCGCCTCCGGTTGTCGTACATAAATGCATGAAACACCATCGGGGACGATGTTATCAATTAGTTCAAGTAGCTTGGTCTTTCCTCTCAGTGCCAGTTCATTTTCAAGCTCGTAGTTCATGTCAAAATGATCTTCAATAGCACGCTTGGAACTGCTGGTAATAAATACGAGTTCCTTAACCCCCGCTTCAACAGCCTCTTCAACTGCATATTGAATAAGTGGCTTATCAACGACAGGCATCATCTCCTTTGGATTTGCCTTGGTCGCAGGAAGAAATCGCGTTCCTAGCCCTGCAACAGGAAAAACAGCTGTGGTGATTTTTGTCATATGTTCATGCGCTTTTGTTGTTATTCATGTTTAAACTAAGACCTCATATAAAATAGAACCATTAATTTAATGGGTATGTTTCTACTGATTCTTCCTAAGCAGCGTTACATAGGCTATGGCATAGTCACGCTCATCCGCAAGACTTACATAAGAGTCCCCTGCCCCCAGCTTCTCAAATAGCTCCCTAGCCTTTTCAGAAAATTCAAGAACAGGCTGGCCAGCGCTATTATTTTTTACTCCGATATGACGCAAGGACAAACCCCTACTAAACCCTATACCTAGCGCTTTCGAAGCAGCCTCCTTCGCTGCAAACCGTTTAGCCAGAAAACTCGCTGATCTTGCCGAACATTCGTAATCAACAAGCTCATTCACAGTAAGAATCCTTTTTGCGAAACGATTACCATATTTATTAATGAGTTGCTGCATTCGACTTACCTGAACGATATCTACACCAATTCCGAAAATCACCAGGATCGCGCCTCATTCATTAAACACTTCATCTCGCGTATGGCTTCATGCAAACCGTAAAAAACTGCACGAGCAATTATCGCATGCCCAATATTCAGCTCCTGTATTTCGGGAATAACGGCAATCGGTATAGTGTTATGATAATGCAAACCATGTCCCGCGTTGACCTGTAGTCCAGCGTCATGGGCTAAAATAGCAGCCTCGCGAATTTTTATAAGCTCGTTATCTTTCTCTTTTTCCGTGCCTACGTCAGCATAATGACCTGTGTGCAATTCAATTACAGGTGCACCACATGCGACCGCAGCTTCTATTTGCTCGGGTACGGCATCAATAAAAAGTGAAACACGAATACCTGCATCAGATAATCGATGACAAGCCGTCCGGATGCGAGGCAGTTGCCCTGCCACATCCAGCCCACCCTCCGTAGTTAACTCTTCACGCCGCTCTGGCACAAGACAGCAATCATGTGGTTTAATTTTTTCAGCAATCTGCAGCATTTCATCAGTTACCGCCATTTCCAGATTCATACGCGTTTGCAGGATCGATGACAACATCTCAACATCACGATCTTGTATATGACGGCGATCTTCTCGTAAATGCAGTGTAATAGCATCTGCTCCTGCCTGCTCAGCCATGATTGCAGCCTGAATAGGATCTGGATATAGGGTGCCGCGAGCCTGCCGCAATGTAGCAACATGATCAATATTAACCCCAAGTAAAAGCCTTTGCATGTCATTCATAATGATAAGATTCTATCTTAATTCTTCTGTGATGGGACACTAGTTGTACGCATACTGTAATGATTTTTTAAATAAAGAGCGAGTAGCCAGGGGTTTATTACCGAGATATAAACCTAGCACTGCTCTCAATAAAATCTTTGTCTCAAGCAAAATTTGTTTTCGTCCTTCATCAACAGGCGATATACCGGAAGAAAGCGCAAGTAAACTGCAACCCCGGATTAATATTCCATTGCTCTCTCTGGCATCACATTCAACAAACCCCAGTTCTGGTCTATAAGCATAATAGGCTTCCGCTTGTATATTTTCCCCACTGACAGACTCTACATCCAGATTAAGACCGTACCCAAGCGCATGCAAAACTCTCACTTCAAACAATCTAAGTACCCACTCTTTATCAGCAGCATCATGCAACCCGGCAAGTGCATCGCCATAAGACTCAAATAAATCAGGGTAAGGATCATGTTTCTGGAGTAGACGCATCAGAAGCTCATTAATATAAAAAGCATTCATTAGGGTACGGCCAGTAAATACAAGATTAACTTTCTGAGACAGTTCCGCAGAAGATAATGTCAATAATTCACCGCGCCCGGCGCAGGATATTAACAGTGGCTGAAAGGGTTGCAACACATTACCCAGCATGGAGCGGGGGCGACGGGCACCCTTGGCCAGTAGGGATAGTTTTCCAAAACCTGAAGTAAAAACGTCAATAAGCAAGCTCGTTTCACTATATGGTCGGGAGTGCAAAACATAGGCCGCTTGCTGTTCGATTGGTTTTTTAAGACTCATCAGAGTAACCCAGACTTTTTATACTTCTTTCATCATCAGACCATCCTTCCTTGACTTTCACCCATAACTGTAAAAATATTTTCTCATCGAACAACCGCTCCATATCATATCTCGCCAGCTGACCGATATTTTTCAATTGCTCACCCTTCTTGCCAATAATTATTCTTTTTTGTCCTTGCCGCTCTACCCAAATAATTGCTGAAATATTTAATATACCTTCTTTCTTTGAAAATTGTTCAATTTCAACGGCAATAGAATAAGGTAATTCTTTCTCAAATTGCCGCATAAGTTTTTCTCGAACTATTTCTGCAGCAAGAAAGCGTTCACTACGATCAGTAACTTGATCTTCGGGATATATGGGAGGCATCTCCGGAAGAGATTTATGAATAAGCTTAT
>DAOWII010000201.1 GCA_030640985.1 Chromatiales bacterium | reverse complement strand
CACCTTCAGACCAATTTTCTTCAGCCGCTGAATAGCCGCTGTTGAATCTGCCTTCACCGGATCGGCCACGGATACAATGCCCACGGCCTTACCATCCACCGCCAGGAACATGGGCGTCTGAGCCTTATCAGCCAAGTCCGCAGCCTTTTGTGATAAAGCACCCAGCTCTATGTCACTGTCCTGCATCAATTTCTGATTACCAAAAAATGCTATCAGTCCATCTACCTGAGCACGAATGCCATGACCGGCAACGGCTTCAAAATTGGTAGCGAGTAGTAACTCCAGATCATGATCCCTCGCTGCTTCGATAATTGCTTCGGCGAGAGGATGTTCCGAGCCCGCTTCAATACTGGCCGCTATCTGTAGCAAACGTATTACATCCCAGCCTGCCGTGGGAACCAGCGCAGTCACCGTGGGTTTGCCTTCGGTAATGGTGCCGGTCTTGTCCATCACCACAGCGGTAAGTTTTCCAGAACGCTGCAGGGCATCACCATTGCGGATCAATACTCCGTATTCCGCTGCCTTGCCCACTCCCACCATGATAGAGATAGGCGTCGCCAGTCCCAGGGCGCAAGGGCAGGCAATGATCAACACCGTCATAGTGGTGATCAAGGTATGCTCCGGGCTGAAGTTGAACCACACCATGAAGGTCAGCACCGCGATAATCAGCACCGTCGGCACAAATACTGCGGCAATCTTGTCGGCCAGACGACCGATAGCGGGTTTGGCATTCTGTGCCTGGCGCACCAGTTCGATGATTCGCGCCAGAGCCGTGTCCTTACCTATGCGCGTAGCCTGAAACAGGAAAGTACCGGACTTGTTGATACTGCCACTGACTACTTCGTCACCAAACTTTTTCTCCACCGGCATGGGTTCACCGGTAAGCATTGATTCATTCACACTGGAGTGGCCTTCAATAATGGAACCATCCACAGCGATCTTCTCACCGGGACGCACCCGCAAGGTATCCCCCTGCTCCACCTGCTCCACCGGAATGTCCAGCTCCTTGCCGTTACGCAGCACCCGCGCCGTTTTCGGCTGCAGGCCGATGAGACGCTTGATCGCCTCCGAGGTCTTGCCGCGGGCGCGCATTTCCAGCGCTGAGCCAAAATTGATCAGGGCGATAATGATGGCCGCAGCCTCGAAATAGACGTATTGCCCCTGCTCCGGCACCAGAGCGGGAAACAGCACAATAAGCATGGAGTACACCCAGGCAGTACCTGTGCCCAATGCAATAAGAGTATCCATGTTGGCGTTGTGAATACGGAAGGCCTTCCATGCACCGGTAAAAAACTGGCCACCAGAGTAATAGAGCACAAACAAGGTAGCCGCCCCCACCAACAGCCAGAACATTCTCTCCGCGCCTTCCAGACCTGGCATCTGCCCCAGCACACCCATCAGCAACAGCGGCACACCGATGGCCGCTGCCAATGCCGATTTTTTCAACAACCGACGATAATGGGCAAACTCGGCAGCCTCTTTTTCTTGCTGGTCTTCGGCACCTTTCAACTCGGCAGCCTCGTAACCGGCGTCCACCACTGCCTGGATTAAAGTATCAGCATCCACCCTGCCCGATACACTGGCAGTGTGCTCGGCAAAATTGACCGCTGCCTGTTTTACACCGGGCACCGCCTGCAGGGCCTTTTCCACTGTGCCCACGCAGCCTGCGCAACTCATGCCGCCAATGGATAACTGGAAATTTTTTTGTTTGAAAGCCATCGAGATCATCACCTCATACGACGGTTTGCTCTGAAATAGATTCGGCGCTCACCGAACGGGGCTCCGTGAGTAAAGCATCCAGATGCGGCTGCAACAACGCCTCGGTTTGTCCCATAGCAACATCCTGTACCCTTTTACCGCCCCGGGTCAATGGCCAATCCAATATCGGCAGATCTGGTTCAACCACCATCACCCTGGCACCACAACCGCAGGGACATTGTGTTAATGACAATGGTTCATCGGACAGATACCAGGGCCGCTGCCGATACAGTAAACGATTCATTAACTCGAGCATAGCCCAGGGGCGCTGCATGGCCTGGCGAAAATTCCTGCGTTTTTTGTAGCGCTGTGAAACATGGTGAATGATGAGCAAATCCAGCTTGTGTGTGCAACAGATGGCATCGGTAGGCGCCAGTTCCACCATCGCCCCATCACAGTAAAACTCACCGTCAATTTCCACCGGTCGGTAAAATAGTGGCATGGCGGCACTGGCTACAAGACGAGGGGCCAGCTCACCAGAGGAAAACACCGTCTTGGCTCCACTCTCAAGATTCACCGCCAGGGCATAAAAAGGTAGCTCGCATTGCTCGAAGTTTTGAACCGCGAGCTGCTCTCGGCAAAACGCTATCGCCGCTTCGGTACCGGATATACCGGAAAATCCCGCGCCCTTTTTAAATAGTATTCGCCACAAGAGCCTGGGCCATGCATCGGGTGTCCAAAAACGCCGGGGTTGAGCATCATTGATGTGCTCGGACCATACACTTAGATCAGTCCCGCTGGCGACAACGCCCCCGACCACCGCTCCGGCACTGCAACCTGAGATGGCACTAACCGGAATTCCCAGATGTTTCAGCGCCAGTAGAAAACCGGTATGAGCATAGATGCCACGCACGCCGCCGGAACTGAGCACAACACCAATGTTCACCGGTTTAGTCATGACGAACCCTCACCTTTGCTGGCGCTCCACATCCTCAGCCAGCCCCGAACGAAACCCTATATTTTCACGCTAAAAATATTTTTTATCGACTAGACCAGCGCATCCCGCACCCGCAGCAGTTTTTCCTTCGCCTCTGCAGCAATAGTATTAATCTCTTCCTTCTGAATAATATTAACCATCATATCCGGGTCCATAAACGCGACAGTAATCGTGCCGTCATCTTCTTCCCGCACCACCACATTACAAGGCAGCAACAGGCCGATATCCGATTCAGCATTAATGGCCCGATTGGCTAAATGTGGATTACAGGCACCAAGAATACGATAGGGTTTTCGGTCGATATCGATTTTTTTCTTCAAGGTGGCCTGCACATCAATCTCTGTAAGGACACCAAAGCCTTCTTTTGATAATTCCTCGGTTACCCGCTCGATGGCCTCATCAAAACCGCCGTTAAACGTCACATGGAAACCATACATTTTTCTCTCCTGTCGTCGTAAGAAAACCTTTCATACATTATCGGGACTTTTTCTCCCGCTCATACCAGGCATCATACGCCTCTTTTGGCCAAAGCGACTTAATCCATTCGATGATCAGTCGAATATCTTCATTGCTGAGTTTATCCCCAAAAGCAGGCATGTTACCCATATCACCGGGGCTGCCGTTTTTAATGACCTCGGTCAGTATCTTGGTGGGATGATGCCAGGCATGGGCGGTACCGTTCAGCGGTGGCGGTGGTAACTTGCCATCGGGGCCACGCTCACGCCAGGTAGGAGTGCCTTCAGCCTGCTTGCCATGACAGCGCGCACAATTGGTCTGGAAGATCTTTTTGCCCTGAGCCAATTGCGCGGGGGTGACCGGCTCAGGTGCGCTATCACATGCAGATAGCAATAAACCTGTCGCCAAAACGCCAACAACAAAAACCGTTTTCATAAGATTCATATTCGACTCGTTTTAATGTTCGTGATCGTGGTTGTCGTGCTCTTGTGCAGAGCCTTGTGCCAAGCCATCATCATGGGGCATTTCCATGTCCCCCATCGACATCCCTTTCATATCCATTTCCAAATCATCATGGCCTTGTGTATCACCATGTGCAGAGCCATGATCATGTTCATGACCGTCGCCACTAGACTGAGGCAGCGACATCACTCCCAAACCATGCCGGTATACCAACTCAGCACCATGCCAGGCAGTAGATAGTAATAAACCGCCAGCCACCACTAACACCAGCAGAAATGGCATAGAAGCTACCTTGCCAGCCCGTGCACTCATGAACGACCAAACCGCCAAAGCCAGGAATATCAACAGGGTCGGTAGGGCCCACCTAAGGTGCAAGGTCATAGCCGCATGGGACGGGTCATCGTGGGCCACTGTATTGTAAGCATAGAACCCCGCCAATACGGTTACAATGGCAAAACCCGCCCCCAGCCACAGATTCCATTGTGCCAGAATGCACCATTGAGCCTTCGTGCCTTTGGTTACAAAGTCCAGCACATGAAAGGCTACCGACATCGATAATAACGCAACGGTGAAATGAACAAACATCGGGTGGAGGTTTGGAATTATTTCAATACCGAACATAACAGTTTCCTTTGAGTTTTAATCGTTAAATAAAACATCTGCCTAACTGATTTACAGTTTTATTTCTTTGGATAGTAAACACCCACACGATGTTTTGTACCCTCGGCGGTTTTAAACAGCACCATCAACTGGTGGCTGCCCGCATGGCCAAGATCATAACCTGCCATGTACCAGTCACCCATTTTCATGAGTGCTTTAGTTTCAGATTTGTCATTAGGGTGTACCACCTTTGAGTTAATTTTCAACCCTTCGATCATCCGGCCAGCCTTTTCCACCTTCACCATTAAATTGTGCGTTGCACCCATATCCATGGCTTCGTTTTTTGGCATCACATGAAAGCTCACGGTATAGCCATCAATTTCCCGTTTTTCCAGAAACATGTTGGACATTTTATTCATGTCTGAATGCTTATCATGACCATCGTCATGAGACATATTATGCCCGGCATGATCATCATGCCCCATGTGCTCATCCGCCGCGATGGCGATACCACCAATTAATAATCCTGCTGCAATTAACAAACTAAACTTAACTGGTTTCATTCTACTCTCCTCTTTTAAATACCATTAATTTAATTGTAGTAATACATCACTTACGTCTACTTTCCTGCCACTGCAACACCAGCCCATAGATCACCGGCAACACCAGCAAGCTCAATACCGTCACTGTCAACATACCACCGACCATGGGAGCCGCAATACGTTGCATCACTTCCGAGCCAGTGCCACTGCCCCACATAATGGGCAACAATCCGGCGATGATCGCCGTGGCCGTCATGGCGATGGGCCGCACCCGCTCGGCGGTACCAGTTAACACCGCCGTCATTATTTCCCTACTGCTT
>DAOWII010000191.1 GCA_030640985.1 Chromatiales bacterium | reverse complement strand
TCCAAGTTTGTTCATTATCAACCACGTACTTTAATTCTGAATAATCTGGAATTTGATCATGCGGATATTTTCCCGGATTTGACGGCCATTCAACAACAGTTTCATCATTTGATTAGAACCGTTCCCGGTGAAGGTTTGGTGTTGGCGCCGGCGAATGATGCGGCGCTTGATGATGTCATTGATATGGGTTGCTGGACACCCGTGTTACATTTTGATATCGAGAATATGTCGGCCGACTATTCCGCTCGCAATGTTACTCCTGATGGTGGTCGTTTTGATGTTTATCAGGGAGATGATTGTCAGGGTTGCGTAGAGTGGGATCAGATGGGTTTACACAATGTGCGTAATGCATTAGCAGCACTTGGCGCAGCACAGCATGTGGGTGTTTCCCTGAGTCATGGTATTGCCGCGCTGGCTGAGTTTCAAGGAGTGAAACGTCGTATGGAAGTTCGTGGTACTGTTGCCGATGTGACGATTTATGATGATTTTGCTCATCATCCAACCGCGGTAGCTTCCACTTTAAAGGGCTTGCGTAACCGGGTAGGTGATGCACACATCATCGCCATTCTGGAACCGGTTTCCAATACCATGCGTATGGGGGTGCATCGTGATGCCCTGGCCGACAGTTTGAGCGATGCTGATCAGGTGTTGCTCTATCAGTCGGAGGGTTTAGAGTGGGATATTCAAGTCGTCAGTGATGCTCTGGGTGCGGGTGCGCAGGTATTTAATAATATCGATACTATTGTTGAACAGGTGGTAGATCAGGTACAGTCGGGGACGCATATTCTGGTGATGAGTAACGGTGCTTTCGGCGGTATACATCAACAGTTGCTGCAGGCCTTGCAAACAAAAGCTGCTGAGACAGATTCCTGTTCCCAGGCATAGCACTAACAGTGTTATGAGTAATATAACTTTTTAATACAACTTCTTAATACGAGTAAAGGGGAGTAGGTTTTGAGTAGTGATGCCATTACATTAGCCTTCACCGGTGCATCCGGTATGCCCTATGGCTTGCGCCTGTTGGAGTGTCTACTACGTGCAGATAAACATGTTTATCTGATGGTGTCATCACCTGCCAAAGTAGTTATTGCTACCGAGACAGAACTCAAGCTTCCTTCACGTAGTGATGAAATAGCAACTTTTCTGACACAGCACTTCGGGGCGGCAGAGGGTCAATTGCAGGTGTTCGGCAAGGAACAATGGATGGCGCCAGTAGCCAGTGGTTCAAATGCTCCTTCGGCTATGGTGGTGTGTCCATGCTCTACGGGATCTTTATCGGCGATTGCTACGGGTGCTAGCAATAACCTGATTGAACGGGCTGCTGATGTGATGCTAAAAGAGCAACGTCAATTGATATTGGTGCCCAGAGAGACTCCCTTTTCAGCGGTCCATCTGGAACATATGCTGACTCTTGCCCGGTTAGGCGTTACCATCCTGCCTGCCTGTCCCGGCTTTTATCATCAACCGCAACAAGTCTCTGATCTGGTGGACTTTGTAGTTGCCCGCATCCTTGATCATTTGAATGTCGAACACAGTCTGGTTTCGCGGTGGGGAGCATAAGTGGATGGTTAACCTGGGAACAGGAACCGATGTTCAATGGGTATGTTGCCAGTGACGACCATGCGTATCCCATTATTTCCATTGCATTCCGTATTGTTCCCTGGTGGCCCATTGGCATTACGCGTCTTCGAGCCCCGTTACCTGGATATGATTAGTCAATGCATGAAAGATGACAGTGGTTTTGGCGTCTGTTTGATCCGTGAAGGGGATGAAGTAGGGACGGCGGCGCGCACCTATGATGTCGGCACCTTAAGTACAATTAACTACTGGCACAGGCGCCCTGATGGTTTGTTCGGTGTCACCGTTAAAGGAGAGCAACGTTTTCGCATTCTGTCGACAGAGGTCAGCACCAATCAGTTGATTATGGCGAAAGTGGAGCTACTGGATAATGATCCACAACTTGCCCTGGAGGAGCGTCATAAGTCACTGGTGGCATTACTAAGTGGAATCATGGAGCAACTGGATCACCCTTACATTACCTTGCCGAAGCAGTATGACGATGCGGCCTGGGTAGGTGGGCGACTGGTTGAATTGCTACCACTCGACTGGGCGCAGAAGCAAAGTTTTTTGCAAATGGATGATCCCCTTGAGCGTTTGGATCAATTAATGTTGATGCTGGAGCATGAGTATTTTGAATAAACATGATGGTGTAAATAATATCTTTTTAAAGTACGATGACTTATATGTCCAATGTAAATGACAAACCTTTGATCGAAATTCGCGATTTGCACTTCAAGCGTGGGGAGCAAGTAATTTTTGATGGTGTGGATATCGACATCCCGCGTGGCAAAATAACGGCTATCATGGGACCCAGTGGCACAGGTAAGACCACGTTGTTGCGTCTTATCGGCGGTCAACTTCGCCCGGACGCCGGCACTATCCTGGTCGATGGTCAGGAGGTGGCAGCGCTTTCTACCCGGGAGCTCTATCAACTGCGCAAACGCATGGGGATGTTATTTCAAAGTGGCGCTCTGCTGACGGACATAAATGTCTATGAAAATGTTGCTTTCCCGTTGCGAGAACATACCGAACTGTCTGAGTCGATGATTCGTTCACTGGTACTAGTGAAACTGGAGGCCGTTGGTTTGCGTGGAGCCCGTCATTTAATGCCCAGTGAGTTGTCCGGTGGAATGGCCCGGCGTGTTGCACTGGCGCGTGCAATCGCATTAGATCCCATGATGATTCTGTACGATGAGCCATTTACTGGACAAGACCCAATTTCTATGGGAGTTCTGCTGGAATTAATTCATACGCTGAATAATGCACTGGGTCTAACCAGTATTGTGGTTTCTCATGATGTGAAGGAGACCATCACTATTTCGGATCACATATATCTTTTATCTAATGGCAAAGTCATTGCTCACGGCTCTCCCGATGAGTTGGAGAAATCCCCATCGGACTGGGCGCAACAGTTTTTGCAGGGTCTGGCAGACGGACCGGTTCCATTTCACTATGCGGCCAATGATTATGCAGAAGATTTGTTGGTGACCATGGGCAAGCATATGAAAGGAGGGGCAGTGTAGTGTCTGAAAAAAAACATTCCCCGCTAACGCCGTTGCTTGACTGGTTACAACAACTGGGACGTTTCTGTCTGGGTTTTTTCGAACGATTAGGTCGCGGCCACCTGTTATTGTTTCATATTGTTTCAGGTATTCCCGGTCTTGCGTTCAAATGGCGACTGGTGGTT
Source organism: Chromatiales bacterium (assembly GCA_030640985.1). GTDB lineage: Bacteria > Pseudomonadota > Gammaproteobacteria > Thiohalomonadales > Thiohalomonadaceae > DAOWII01. Next base: position 6,867 of record DAOWII010000191.1, on the reverse strand, counting down.
TTTCAGCTTTATTCTGTGGGTGTGTTGTCCCTGTTGATCATTGTCGTCTCCGGTTTATTTGTTGGAATGGTACTGGGGCTTCAAGGTTACAATACTCTGGTCGACTTCGGTGCAGAGGAGTCTTTGGGCACCTTTGTTGCCCTTACCCTGGTGCGTGAGCTTGGCCCGGTGGTCTCTGCTTTGCTCTTTGCTGGTCGCGCCGGTTCGTCGTTGACCGCTGAAATTGGCCTGATGAAAGCAACGGAGCAGCTTTCGGGTATGGAAATGATGGCCGTCAATCCTGTCAAACGGATCCTGGCACCAAGGTTTCTGGCAGGTGTGCTCTCATTACCTTTATTGGCGGCCATCTTTAGTGCTATTGGTGTGATGGGAGGGTATTTTGTGGGTGTGGATTTATTAGGCGTTGATGATGGTGCTTACTGGTCGCAAATGCAGGCCAAGGTGGATTTGCATGACGACATCTATAACGGTGTGATCAAGAGTATCGTTTTTGGTATTGTTGTGACCTGGATTGCGGTATTTGAAGGTTATGATTGTACGCCTACCTCAGAAGGGGTGAGTCGTGCCACGACACGCACTGTTGTGCATGCTTCGCTGGCCGTACTGGGGCTGGATTTTGTGTTGACTGCACTTATGTTTGGAGAAGGTTAATGTTTGGAGAAAAGCCATGTTTCATTCCAGGACTGTAGAAATTTGGGTGGGCTTGTTTGTCGCCATAGGCTTTGCTGCATTATTTATGCTGGCGATGCAGGTGAGCAACCTGAGTACTGTAACCGGTGATGATGGATATGAAGTGACGGCGCGTTTTGAGAATATAAGTGGTCTCAAGGTACGCTCTGCGGTGACTATGGCAGGGGTAAAAATAGGCAAAGTCTCTGATATCAATTTTGACCCTCAAACATTTGAAGCGGTTGTCAGTCTGCGCATTGATAGCCGGTATAATGAGATCCCCACTGATACCAGTGCCAGTATCTTTACAGCAGGGCTGCTGGGTGAAAAGTACATAGGTCTTGAAGCCGGTGGTGAGGAAGAACTTTTGTTGGCAGGGGACGAGCTGGAGTTAACACAGTCTTCACTTATCCTGGAACAGTTGATTGGCCAGTTCCTGTTTAGCAAGGCTGCAGACGGAGATGATGAATAATGCCCGCTACGAGAAAAAAACATCTAAAAGCAAACATCTTATTTGTTGCATTGGCATTACTTGTTTCTATGCAGATATTGCCCGCTGCCGCCACGCCCTCGACAAACCTGGCCCAACAATTGGTGATGGACACTTCTGACAAAGTGTTGGCAAAGATCAAACAGGAAAAGGAACGACTGGAACAGGAACCCTCCTTTATCTTTCCACTCGTTGAAGAAATAGTATTGCCCCATTTCGATTTTATACGTATGTCCCGTTGGGCTCTGGGAAAAAATTGGCGTACCAGTAGCAAGGAACAGAAAAAACAGTTTATTGTAGAGTTCCGCACTTTATTGGTTCGGACTTACGCCAAGGCTCTGTTGGAATATACCGGGGAACAGGAAATTAACTATCTGCCTGTTCGTGAAGGCAAGAAGCCGAATAAGGTAGTGATTCGTACCGAGATTGCCCAGGATGGAGCACCTTCACTGCCTATCCATTACACTCTTTATCAAAAAGACAATGTGTGGAAGGTTATTGATATCAAGGTAGAAGGGGTGAGCCTGGTTGCCAATTATCGTAGTTCTTTTGGTACAGAAATAAGAAAGGACGGGATGGAGAAACTCCTTGTTCGTCTGAAAAGGCTTAACAAAAAGGCGACCGAAGGTAAAGATAAGCAAAAATGAGCGAAGCAAGTTTTGAGAGTGTGAATGATGGCTGCTATCGCCTGAGTGGCAGGGTGACTTTTGCTTCTGTGCCCGCTCTTTGGTGCGAAAGCAAAGCCATGTTTAGCTCGCCCGCAGATAGTCTTAAAGTGGACCTGAAAGGGGTTGTGCATGCCGATAGTGCGGGTCTCGCACTGCTTATCGAATGGCTGAGAAGTGCCAGGCAGGTGGAAAAAAGCATCAGTTTCGAGTACGTCCCCGAACAACTCTATTCTATTGCCCAGGTTAGTAAATTGGGTAGTATTTTGCCTTTGCGGCGAGCCTGAGCCATCTCATTTCCCTTTTCTATAGCTGCCGGGGCGGGCGGCGATGGGTTACAATACCCGCTGCTTAAGAGTATGATTTGCCGTTATTTATGTCCGATTAGGTTCAACAGTGATGCAGCCGGAAGAAATCAAAAAACTGATTGAAGATGAACTCGATAGTGTCGAGGCTCAGGTGAGTGGTGATGGAAGCCATTATGAGGCAATTGTCGTCGGAGATATCTTTGCCGGCAAGTCTATGGTGGAACAGCAGCGCATGGTCTATGGCCCTCTGAATGCATTCATCATCAATGGCGATATCCATGCTCTTACCATTAAGGCCTATACTCCTGACGACTGGAAAACAGCGCAGAAGCTCCGGGTTTCCTGCGAGCTACACACGTACTAATTATCCCTCTTTCAACAAAAATCACTGAACGATTAAGCAAGTAAGCTCATTATGGATAAATTAATTATTACCGGCGGCGTCACCTTAAATGGCGAGATAAGAATCTCCGGTGCCAAGAATGCCGCTTTGCCTATCCTGGCCGCAGCTTTGCTGGCCGATGAGCCTATGACGGTGTGCAATGTTCCTCATTTACACGATATCACCACCACCATTGGTCTGTTGAGTAACATGGGTGTTCATCTAGTGGTGGATGAAAAGCTTAATATCGAGGTGGATGCCTCTACTATTCGCGAGTGTTATGCCCCTTATGAGCTGGTGAAAACCATGCGTGCTTCCATTCTGGTGTTGGGACCGCTATTGGCGCGTTTCGGCAAAGCAGAGGTTTCCCTGCCTGGTGGTTGTGCCATTGGTTCCCGGCCCGTTGATGTCCATATTCAGGGTTTGAAGGCCATGGGTGCAGATATCCAGGTAGAAAATGGCTATATCATAGCCAAGGCGGAGTGTCTCAAAGGGGCGAAAATTGTTATGGAGGTGGTTTCGGTTACCGGTACGGAAAACCTGATGATGGCTGCAGCCCTGGCTGAAGGTACGACGGTGCTGGAAAATGCTGCCCGCGAGCCCGAGGTAGAAGATCTGGCCAACTGTCTCAACATGATGGGTGCCAGGGTTTCCGGGGCCGGTACATCCACTATTACCATTGAAGGGGTCGAGCGCCTGAGTGGCGGTCGTTATGAGGTGTTGCCCGATCGTATTGAAACAGGCACCTATCTGGTAGCAGCAGCTATCACTGGTGGTAAGGTAAAACTCAAGGACACCAACCCGGAAATTCTTGATGCGGTACTGGCTAAATTACGTGAGGCTGGAGCCGAGATTGAAACCGGCGACAACTGGATTTCACTTGATATGAAGGGACGGCGTCCTAAAGCTGTGGGTATCCATACAGCACCTTACCCTGCGTTCCCCACTGATATGCAGGCCCAGTTCACCGCTCTCAATTGTGTAGCTGAGGGCTCTGCAGTGATTACTGAAACCATTTTCGAAAATCGTTTTATGCACATGCCAGAGTTACAGCGTATGGGGGCTAAAATTACCGCTGAAGGTAACACCGCCATGACCACCGGGGTTAAGATGCTAACCGCCGCTCCGGTGATGGCGACAGACTTGCGTGCCTCGGCCAGTCTGGTGATTGCCGGCCTGGTGGCCGATGGAGAAACCCTGGTGGATCGTATCTATCATATTGATCGAGGTTATGAATGTATCGAAGAAAAACTGGAACAACTGGGGGCGAAAATTCGCCGTGTCCCCAGTAGTCATTTTGATCGCAAAGCTGTAATGGAAGTCATGCCATGAGTAAAACGCATACTGGAGCCTTAACCATTGCCCTGTCAAAGGGACGCATTTTTAAGGAGACTTTGCCGCTGTTGGCTCACGCAGGTATTGTGCCTAAGGATGATCCCGAAACCAGCCGTAAGTTGATTCTTAATACGAATCAGGATGATGTGAAACTGGTGATCATTCGTGCCTCGGATGTGCCTACTTATGTAGAGTACGGTGCAGCAGATCTGGGCGTGGCCGGTAAAGATGTTTTGATGGAACATGGCGGCGCTGGTCTTTATGAACCACTGGACCTGAAGATCGCCTGTTGCAAGCTGATGACAGCGGGTCCTAAAAATGCCCCAGAGCCTACCGGGCGATTAAAGATTGCCACCAAATTTGTTAACAGCACCCGGCGCTATTATGCTCAACAGGGAAGGCAGGTGGAGATCATCAAACTTTATGGTTCCATGGAGCTTGCACCGCTGGTGGGTCTGGCGGATCGTATTGTTGATCTGGTCGATACGGGTAACACCCTTAAGGCCAATGGCCTGGAGCCACAAGAACATATTGCCGATATCAGTTCACGACTGGTGATTAACAAGGCCTCCATGAAAACCAAACATGCACGGCTGAAAAAACTTATCGATCAAATTTCTGCCGCTGTTGATTTATCATTGCATTAAGCCTTGAATTTTCGACTATGATCCGACTCGATTCTGCACAAACTGATTTTCAGGATTCCCTGGACAAGTTACTGGCCTGGGAAGCGGTTTCCGATGCACAGATAAATAACATCGTGCGCGAAATCCTCAGTGAAGTGCGTAGTCGAGGTGATGCCGCTTTGATCGAATACACTAATCGTTTTGATCGCATGAATACCACCAGCATGACAGAGTTAGAGTTACCATTGTCACATTGCCGGCAGGCGTTGGAGAACATTCCCGCAGAACAACGTAAAGCACTGGAGCTCTCCGCAGAACGGGTGCGTGCCTATCACGAACATCAGAAACAGGACTCCTGGAGTTACACCGAAACCGATGGCACTTTGTTGGGTCAGCAGGTAACACCACTGGAGCGCGCCGGTTTGTATGTCCCCGGTGGCAAGGCCGCATACCCTTCCTCGGTGCTGATGAATGCTATTCCCGCCAAGGTGGCCGGGGTCGCTGAATTGATAATGGTCGTGCCTACGCCAGATGGTGAGGTTAACGAACTGGTGCTGGCTGCCGCCGCCGTATGCGATGTAGACAGGGTTTTTTCCATCGGCGGCGCCCAGGCGGTAGCCGCTCTGGCCTATGGTACGGAAACTATTCCTCAGGTAGACAAGATCGTTGGTCCCGGTAATATTTATGTGGCAACCGCCAAGGGCATGGTGTTTGGCACGGTGGGTATCGACATGATCGCCGGTCCGTCGGAGATACTGGTAATCTGCGATGGTCAAACCGATCCTGACTGGATTGCCATGGATCTGTTCTCCCAGGCCGAGCACGATGAAGATGCCCAGTCGATTCTGATCAGTCACGATGGCGACTTCCTCGATAAGGTCGCTGCCAGCATCGAAAAACTATTACCCACTATGGAGCGCAGTGAAATTATCGCCACTTCCCTGAAAGATCGCGGTGCGTTGATCAAGGTAAAGGATCTGGACGAAGCAGTAGACGTAGGTAACTTTATCGCCCCGGAACATCTGGAGCTATCGGTGGAAGACCCCGTGGCCATGTCAAAAAAGATTAAACATGCCGGTGCCATTTTCATGGGCCGTTACACCGCTGAGGCCCTGGGTGATTACTGTGCCGGGCCCAACCACGTGTTGCCCACTTCACGTACTGCGCGTTTCTCATCACCGTTGGGGGTCTATGATTTCCAGAAACGTTCCAGTCTGATCATGTGCTCTGCCGATGGCGCTTCGGAACTGGGTAAAACAGCCTCGGTTATAGCTCGCGGTGAAGGGCTCACCGCCCATGCCCGCTCGGCTGAATATCGGATCAAAGATTAGTTACTTATTAACTGCGAGATCTAAACGCAAAGGGCGCGAAGACGCAGAGTATTTATTAGTAAATTAATAACTCCTTTACTCTTTGCGCTCTCTGCGGCCTCCGCGTTAAACACGGTGCTAAATGAATAATATAAATGAAATAGTAGCCCATTGGATACGCCCGCAGATTCGGGACATTGCGGCCTACCATGTGCCCGATCCCGGTGAACTGATCAAGCTAGACGCCATGGAAAACCCCTATACCTGGCCGGAGCCCCTGGTCGAGGAGTGGTTGAAACTGCTACGTAATCAACCGCTAAATCGTTACCCTGATCCTTCCGCGAAAAAACTACAGCAACGTTTGCGCGAGGCCATGGACGTACCTGACAACATGGAGATCATGTTGGGTAACGGTTCAGACGAGATCATCCAGATCATCGCCATGGCTCTGCAGGGGCCGAAGCGGTCGATTATGGCCCCCGAGCCCAGCTTCGTTATGTACAAAATGATCGCCACCTTTTGTGATATGGAGTATGTGGGTGTTCCGCTCAACGAAGATTTCTCTCTTAATCATGCCGATATGATCCAGGCCATTGAAGAGACCAATCCTGCTGTTATTTTTCTTGCCTACCCTAACAACCCCACCGGCAACCTGTTTGATGACGAAGTACTTGAGCACATCTTGCAAACCAGTAACGGCCTGGTGGTGATCGATGAGGCCTATCACGCTTTTGCCGGCAAAAGTTATATGGATAAATTGGGACAATACGATAACCTGCTGGTGATGCGCACCCTGTCAAAGTTGGGACTGGCAGGATTGCGCCTCGGTCTGTTAGCCGGACCGGCGGAATGGTTGTGCGAGTTTGATAAAGTACGTCTGCCATACAATATTAATGTGCTTACTCAATTAAGCGCTGAGTTCGCCTTAAAGCATAGCGACGTATTTATCGAACAGACGCGTACAATTTGTGATGAACGCACACGTCTCATGCAGACTCTGGAAATACTGCCAGATATTAATGTTTATCCTTCTGCCGCCAACTTTATTTTATTCCGCCTGGAAAAAGCCAATGCCAATGAGG
>DAOWII010000121.1 GCA_030640985.1 Chromatiales bacterium | reverse complement strand
GTTTGGCTTGCATAGCTGTTTTAATTATTTTTTTCCGTACTTCTGGCGGAATTTGTCTACACGGCCTGCTGTGTCTAGTATTTTCTGTTTGCCAGTGAAGAATGGGTGACAAGCAGAACAGACGTCCAGGTTCAGGTCTTTGCCTGCAGTAGATTGGGTCTTGATGACGTTACCACAGCTACAGGTAGCAGTGATCTCGTTATATTCGGGGTGAATCTCCGGTTTCATGATTATTGCCTCAATTGATTTATGCCATACCGCCACCTATCTCCACGATAGGCACCGTATGTTGTAAAGGGCGAGGATTTTACGCCAATCGAAGGGGGGAGACAAGTAGAACTCTGCCAAAGCTATACGTAGAGTCTATGTTTTAGGGCTATGTGTCCTTGTCCTTTCTCTGAAAGAGGAGGATATCCGCCCTGGGGCGAATTACGTCGGGTTTTTTCGGGGGAGCGTTCAGCATAGACTGAAGGCCATTCTCTCCAGCAAACACGTCCCACATCAGATCAGAGATGGAAATGCATGCCGCCATGGGTGTTTTGGCGCGCCGCCGCATTTGCTCAATCCTCCATTGCAGGCCGTGCAGACGTTTTTGGCGGTCCTTGGGTGCCTGTGCAATGGCCTCTGCTATGAGGTTTTGGCGTTGGATTTCAAAGTGATCGGGGTCTTTCCTGCTGAGGTTAAGCCAGGAATCAAAGTCAAGTTTTTGCAGTTGCTTGCTCATAAACCATCATAGGGTGATACAAGTATCACGCTCTTACTACTGATATAATTGATTGTACACCTTAGGCTGGTTATAAGTGCGAACAAATACGCATAAATACTGCTAATCTTAAGCAAAACTATAAACACAGAAATTAATACCTTGAGCGAACCCACAATGAATGATTTTAGTTATGACTATAAGGGATTGGATGTTGCCTCCATCAAGCACTCCCTGGCCAACCGCATTATTTATAGCGTCGGCAAAGACAGCTTTACGGCAACCGAGAGAGACTGGCTGCATGCCACTGCTTATATGACCTCAGAAAGGCTTATCGAGCGCTGGATGGAGACCATGCGCAGTTACTATAGCGCTGATGCCAAGCGGGTCTATTATCTCTCCCTGGAATTTCTCATGGGGCGAACCTTGAGTAATAGCCTGCTTAACCTGGATTTTTATGGAGAGTGCAAGCAGGCGCTGGTGGAGTTGGGTCTGGAGCTGGAGGCCATTGAAGAGCTGGAGTTCGATGCAGCACTGGGTAATGGCGGGCTCGGGCGTCTGGCAGCCTGCTTCCTCGACTCTATGGCAACAATGAGCCTTCCCGGTTACGGTTATGGCATACGTTATGAGTACGGTATGTTCCATCAGGGTATCGAAGATGGCTGGCAGGTGGAGCACCCCGACAACTGGTTGCGTTACGGCAATCCGTGGGAGTTTCCCCGTGCCGAGGTGCTTTTCCCTGTTAGATTTAACGGTAAGGTCGTTGACTACACCAATGAGCAGGGAGAAATGCATCATCAATGGGTCGAGACTAACGATATCATGGCTATGGCCTATGACACCCCCATACCTGGATACGGAGTCACAACGGTTAACAATATGCGTCTATGGTCAGCCAAGGCCACGCGTGATTTTGACTTGCAGTATTTTAATGAGGGTAATTACCTTAAAGCGGTGGAAGATAAGAATCGCTCTGAAAGTCTGTCCAAAGTGTTGTACCCGGACGACAGCACCGATGAGGGGCGTGAATTGCGCCTGCAACAGCAGTATTTCTTTGTCAGTGCTTCGTTACAGGATATTTTGTACCGCTTCCTGAAGCACTGTGATGATTTTGATCAGTTACCCGATAAGGTCGCTATTCAGCTTAACGATACTCATCCAGCCATTGCCATTGCTGAGTTGATGCATATTTTGATGGATAAGCATCATTTGGAGTGGGACCGTGCCTGGAGCATTACCACCCGTACATTCTCTTACACTAATCATACCCTGTTGCCCGAGGCCATGGAGACCTGGACGGTAGCCTTGCTTGAAGGCCTGTTACCCAGGCATATGCAGATCATTTATGAGATAAACCAGCATTTTCTCAATGATGTGATGCATCACCATCCTGGCGATATGGACCGCATGAGACGTATGTCTATTATTCAGGATGAAGGGGAGCGCAGGGTGCGTATGGCTCACCTGGCCATTGTCGGCAGTCATAAAGTCAATGGCGTTGCCCAACTGCATACCCAGTTGTTGAAGGATCACACCTTTGCGGCTTTTCATGCGTTTTATCCGGATAAATTTATCAATCTAACCAATGGTATTACCCCACGGCGTTGGCTCAATGAAGCTAATCCTGGTCTTGCATCGTTGATTTCTTCTAATATTGGCAAGGGGTGGTTAACGAATTTGGCGGAACTGGAGAAGCTGGCACCTCTGGCCGAAGATGCGGAATTCCGTAAAACCTTTCACGAGGTCAAGCAGGTCAATAAACAACAACTGGCGGCTTTGATAAAACACCACCTCAACATGGAAGTGAATGTTAACTCACTGTTTGACGTGCAGATAAAACGCTTCCATGAATATAAACGCCAGTTATTAAATTTGCTGCATGTAGTGACACTATATAACCGGATCCGGGAAGGGCGGGCAGATGAGCGGGTGCCTCGGACGGTAATTATCTCGGGTAAGGCCGCTCCCGGTTATGCCATGGCCAAATTGATTATCAAATTGTGCAATGACATCGCTGACATCGTTAATAATGATCCCCAGGTGGGTGATCGGCTTAAGGTTGTATTTATTCCCAATTACGATGTTTCCACTGCCTGTGACATTATTCCAGCCGCTGATTTGTCTGAGCAAATATCGACGGCGGGTACCGAGGCTTCGGGTACTGGGAACATGAAGCTGGCACTCAACGGTGCTCTGACTATAGGCACTTTGGATGGTGCCAATGTGGAAATTCGTGATGCAGTCGGGGAGGATAATATCTTTATCTTTGGCCAGACGGTGGAAGAGGTGGGGGCACTATGGGCCTCTGGCTATGATCCCGTTCAGTATTATCATGCCGAACAGGAGTTACAACAGGTGCTGGGTATGATTGGTTCCGGTTATTTCTCTCCTAACGAGCCTGAACGATTCAAAGGCATCGTGGATACATTGCTGGGCAATGACCAATATATGTTACTGGCAGATTACACCAGCTATATTAAATGTCAGGAAGCGGTGGATGTTCTGTACCGTGATACCGAGGCGTGGAATCGTAAAGCGATTTTGAATGTCGCTCATATGGGCCACTTCTCATCGGATCGCACTATCGGTGAATATGCCGAAAAGGTTTGGGGTGTTAAGGCTGTAGTCCCGGAATAGAAAATGAGACCAAAAGCAGAAACCGGTTGGGTATAAATACCCTGAAGGGTGAATCTCATGGCCTTCCAGGGGATGACCATGAGATTCAAAGAGAACCTCTTGGCCTTCCGGTGGATGACCAATCGATCCGGATGAATCTCTTGGCCTTCCTCTGGATGACTACTCGGTTCGTTGAACCTCGTAGCCTTACCGTTTCATTGAATCAAAAAATTCGCTGTTAACTTTGCTGTCCTTGAGTTTACCGTGGAGGAATTCCATTGCGGCCAGTTCATCCATGGGGTGCAGTAATTTTCGCAGTATCCACATCTTCTGTAGCTCATCGGGTTTGGTAAGCAATTCTTCACGACGTGTTCCCGAGCGATTGATGTTGATGGCAGGGTAGAGGCGTCTCTCAGCGATTCGACGATCCATGTGGATCTCCATGTTGCCGGTACCCTTGAATTCTTCGTAGATAACATCGTCCATGCGTGAGCCTGTTTCTACTAGAGCGGTAGCAAGGATAGTTAGCGAGCCACCTTCCTCGATGTTACGTGCAGCACCAAAGAAACGCTTGGGACGATGTAGGGCGTTGGCATCGACACCACCGGTGAGCACCTTTCCAGAAGATGGGATCACGGTATTATAGGCGCGAGCCAGACGGGTGATAGAGTCAAGCAGGATGACCACATCGCGTTTGTGCTCAACCAGTCGCTTGGCTTTTTCAATGACCATCTCTGCCACCTGTACGTGGCGGCTTGCAGGTTCATCAAAAGTACTGGAGACGACTTCACCACGTACCGAACGGGACATCTCGGTCACTTCCTCGGGACGCTCATCAATGAGTAGCACGATGAGATCACATTCGGGATGGTTGGTGGTGATGGACTGAGCAATATTCTGCAGCATCATAGTTTTACCCGCTTTAGGTGGGGAGACTATGAGGCCACGTTGACCCTTGCCAATCGGTGCCACCAGATCAATAACCCGGGCGGTGATGTCTTCGGTACTGCCATTACCTATTTCAAGATTAAGGCGTTCATTGGCATGCAGGGGGGTCAGGTTTTCGAACAGTACTTTGTTCTTTGCATTTTCCGGGGAGTCGAGGTTAATTTCACTGACCTTGAGCAGGGCAAAATAGCGCTCGCCTTCTTTAGGTGGACGGATTTTTCCTGAAACGGTATCGCCGGTGCGTAGACTAAAGCGACGGATCTGGCTGGGCGATACATAGATATCATCCGGACCGGCGAGATAGGAGCTATCTGCTGAACGCAGGAAGCCGAAGCCATCCTGCAGGATTTCAAGGACGCCGTCACCATAGATATCTTCACCATTTTTGGCGTGGGCCTTGAGAATAGCGAATATCACGGACTCTTTACGGGCACGGGACATACCGTCAATTTTCATTGATTCGGCTAACTGGATAAGTTCTGCGGCGGATTTTTTCTTAAGTTCTGTCAGATTCATAGGATTTTGTCGTTGGATAAATGCAAAGGGTATATAGAGTGCTTACTGTTTGGAATATAAAGTCAGGAGAATTTAGAGCTGGATGATCAGATGCAGCACGAGTTTGGTGCTGGTGACAGCGTCTGATCGGAAACTCAGGGGAATTGCATACTAAAAAGTGTTAGCGGCGAAGGTCACAACACAATCGAAACCTGCCCTTGCTCATAATCTTATCACTAAGCATGGGCTGCATACAAGCGCAGTGCAAGACATGTGCTCATATGCATTCCGGAAATCAAAGGTTACTGTCGATAAAGGCCGTTAGTTGTGATTTTGAAACAGCGCCTACTTTGGTTGCTTCGACATTACCACCTTTAAACAACATCAGTGTAGGAATGCCGCGAATGCCGTATTTAGGAGGGGTATTAGGGTTTTCATCAATATTAAGCTTGGCCACCCTGAGCCGCCCGTCATACTCGTCAGCAATTTCGTCCAGAATAGGGGCAATCATTTTACAGGGGCCACACCAGTCTGCCCAATAATCAACCAACACGGGTCCTTCTGCATTGATAACTTCTTGCTCAAAGCTATCGTCGGTCGAGTAAATAATTTTATCGCTCAATGTTCTCTGCCTCCAAATTAGTTATTAATCCTCATGATAGCCCTTAATTACGAGCCTGACATGGGTTTTTTGTATATGAGTCTTGAATATTGTGACATTTGAGCCCAATCGGAGAAGTATTTCAAGCCCCATAGACGTATATTTGTTATTCTGCTGTCCCCATGAGTGAACAACATTTAAGCGAAACCAAATTCAGCGACTTTGATTTGCCTGAAGAATTAATGCAAGGCATTGAAAACTCAGGGTTTTCTAATTGTACTCCCATTCAGGCTGAGACTCTTCCGCTGGCACTTGCCGGTAGGGATGTGGTGGGCCAGGCACAGACAGGAACAGGCAAAACCGCTGCTTTCCTTATTGCTCTGTTTAATCACCTGATGAAAAATCCACTACCTGATCAAGAACAGAAACCAGGAGTACGAGCCCTCGTCCTGGCACCCACCCGTGAATTGGCTATTCAGATCCACCGGGATGCTGAAACTTTGGGTAAACATACGGGTTTAAAATTGGGGCTGGTTTATGGTGGCACCGGCTATGAGCAGCAGCGAAGCATGTTGGAGCAGGGTATTGATGTATTAATCGGCACACCGGGGCGCATTATTGATTATTACAAGCAGCGGATATTTAACCTGAAATCAGCCCAGGTGATGGTGCTCGATGAAGCTGATCGTATGTTCGATCTGGGCTTTATCAATGATGTTCGTTACCTGTTACGGGGCATGCCAAAACCGGAGCAGCGCTTGAATATGCTGTTTTCCGCTACCCTTTCTTTGCGCGTGTCGGAGCTGGCCTATGATCAAATGAATGATCCGCAGACCGTCGATGTTGTTCCCGAGCAAATGACCGCTGATCGGGTTGAACAGCAAATGTATTATCCTGCCGCAGAGGAAAAAATACCTTTATTGCTTGGCCTGTTGAAAGAATTACAACCTACTCGAGCTATTATTTTTATTAATACTAAACGTGTTGCCGAGAAGGTTTGGGGCTACCTGGAGGGTAATGGGTTCAAATCTGCAATTCTTTCCGGCGATGTGCCGCAGAAAAAGCGGCAGAGCCTGTTGGCCAAATTTGAACAGGGTGAGTTTCCATTTCTGGTTGCAACAGATGTGGCCGCCCGTGGCCTGCACATTCCTGAGGTGAGTCATGTATTCAATTATGATTTGCCACAGGATGCGGAAGACTACGTTCACCGCATTGGTAGAACAGCACGGGCGGGTGCCAGTGGTATTGCCATTAGTTTCGCTTGTGAGGATACGGCTTTCTCATTAATGGATATCGAGGCCTATATCGAACAGAAAATCCCGGTACAGCAGATTAATGAATCGCTGTTAATAAAACCACAACCGCGGGTTAGATTAAAAAGCACTCCCCGTCCTGCACACCGTAGGGATGGCCACGGGAAGTCAGGTGTAAAAAAACCTTATCGGGGAAGAAAATCTTGAGTGAGCCGAAGCTGAAATCCGTTTCACAAAATTAGTATCGTACCGTTACTTCTCCAGTAATTCGCTAGAGAGCCTCTAAAGTTAGTTACTACCCTATTCCCCCGCAACAATGATGAAGTAGGCAATGCTATGGCGGCGAAAAAAACCAATAAAATAATCAAGATTACCTCAGATAATAAGTGCTCTTTCTGTACTAACTCCAAGTGCTGCACCTATATTACCCAGCAGATAGATACTCCACGCGCTATGGGGGATTTTGAGCACTTGCTGTGGCTGGTATCTCACGACCATGTTCAGGTATACAAGGATAGCGATGGCTGGTTCCTGCTGGTGGATACGCCCTGCGGGCATCTGTTAGCGGATGGTCGCTGTGACATTTATGAGGAGCGACCCGCTATTTGCCGCAATCATACCAATGATGGCTGTGAGTTTGATGGCCCTGCTGAGGATGGTTTTGACCGTTATTTCAATGATTACGAGAGCCTGGTGAAGTATTGTCGTCAGCGCTTCAAGTCCTGGGATAAACACATCAGACGGGCATGATCTCCAGGAAACTGGAGATGGCTTCAAATTCCTCAACATCTTTGCGGGGCGCCTGGCTGTCAGGTTTTTGTACCGCCAGCAGATGGCCGATGCCGTATTGCCGTGCGGACCGGAGCACTGGCAGGCTGTCATCGATGAGTAGGGTGTGCTCGGTAGAAAAGGGCAATTTATGCTGCAACTGTTGCCAGAAGGCCTGCGCCTCCTTGGGTTGGCCGAAGTCATGGGCACAGATAATGGTATCCAGATGGCCGGCTAATTGCGTTTGCTCCATTTTCAGTTCAAGACTCTTCATATGGGCATTGGTAACCAGTACGACGTGTTTGCCTTGCTCCCGCAAGGCCTGTAAAAACTCGGTAACATGGGGGTGCACATCAATCAGGTGCTTGACCTCCTGTTTGAGTAAGGGGATATCCAGTGCCAGTTCCCGGGTCCAGTAATCCAGGCAATACCAGTTGATGGTGCCTTCGACACTGAGAAAGCGGGGGAATAACTGCTCCTGGGCTTCTGTCAGGGTGAGAGAGTGCTTCTCTGCATAACGCTGGGGCAGGTGTTTTCGCCAGAAATAGGTGTCGAAATTCAGATCCAGCAGGGTGCCATCCATATCCAGGAAAATGGTATTAATTTGCGCCCAGTTAATCATTATTTACCGTTACTCTGCTGAATCTCTTTCTTTGGTTCGGGAGTTCAAGGGTTTATCCAGGGGATACTCTATGGGTGTGTCCAGGGACTATTGTAACTCCTGGCTGATGGATTTTCCCGGCGATAGCCTGAAAATTCTTCATATAAATATCTGAACTCTGAACAGAGAGTGTGCCAGGTGAGCTATTCCACGCTATGATGAGG
This sequence comes from Chromatiales bacterium, assembly GCA_030640985.1. GTDB lineage: Bacteria > Pseudomonadota > Gammaproteobacteria > Thiohalomonadales > Thiohalomonadaceae > DAOWII01. Next base: position 3,528 of record DAOWII010000121.1, on the reverse strand, counting down.
CTATCTTTCGGTCAGAAGGATGCGTAGAGGCACGTTTTAATCCCGGATTTCATACGAGAAGTTTATGCGAAAACCCCCTAAAATTCTTGTCACTGCTACATTGGCCAAAACACGACTTTTTCATATTGAACAGGTGGAGCTACGCTTCACCAATGGCATTGAAACAAGCTATGAGCGTTTACGGCCTTCTTCCGGCGGAGCCGTATTGATTGTACCTATGCTGGATGATGACACGGTGTTGCTTATCCGCGAGTATGCTGTTGGTTTGGAGCGTTATGAGCTGGGCCTACCAAAGGGTAAGATAGAGGATGGGGAGGATATTCTACAGGCGGCGAATCGGGAAATGATGGAAGAGGTGGGGTATGCAGGTAATGCATTGAGTCATGTGACGTCCCTGAGTCTGGCTCCCGGTTATCTCGGCCATTATACCCATGTTATTCTGGCTCGGGATCTTTACCCTAAACGACTTCCGGGGGATGAGCCAGAGGAGATCGAGGTTGTGCCCTGGCGATTGAGTCAACTTAATGAGTTGCTGGCTCAGAATGATTTTACCGAGGCTCGCAGCATAGCCGCCTTATTTATGACGCGTGAGATATTGGAAAATGGATAAATCAGGTATTCCAGATTTAGAGTCACTGTTGCCATCCGTTATTGAATTGGCGGAGCAGGCCGGCAGCAAAATTATGGAATTTTATAAGGGCGAATATCATGTTGAGAGTAAGGAAGACCTGACACCACTCACTGACGCTGATTTGGCGGCACATACGGTTATTGATAATGGTTTGAAAGCACTGACCCCTGACATTCCAGTTTTATCTGAGGAGTCAACAGAAATTCCTTTTTCGGAGCGAGCCAACTGGCTGCGTTATTGGCTAGTGGATCCTCTGGATGGAACCCGGGAATTTATTAAACATAATGGTGAATTTACGGTAAATATCGCGTTTATTGATAATCACAAAGTTATTCTGGGCGTTGTTTATGCTCCTGCTCTGGGTGTCTGTTATTACGCCACTGAAGGTCAGGGTGCCCATAAATGTGAAAATGGGGGTGCGCCAGAACGGATTAAGGTTCAGTCGTCGATTAGTGGAAAGGTCACCATCGCGGGCAGTCGATCTCATCGGGGCGCGTCACTGGATAGTTTTCTTTCCCGGCTGGGGGAGCATGAGTTTACTCCCATGGGGAGTTCCTTGAAATCTTGTTTGGTGGCAGAGGGCAAGGCCGATATCTATCCACGACTGGGACCGACTTCAGAGTGGGATACTGCAGCTGCCCAGTGTGTGGTGGAAGAGGCCGGTGGACATATTACCGACACCCAAATGCAGGCATTGCGATACAACACGAAAGAATTATTACTTAATCCGTATTTCTTCGTTTTTGGTGATAACAGTATAGACTGGGCGAGTTATTTGAATGACTAGATTGTGCATCGATATTCATTAGTCAGGAATCTAGTCGGGGACGGCTGACTAAGATGAAAACATTTTTCCCACTGCCTGGGCAAGTACATCAGAACGTTCAGGATCGCGCAATTGTTTGAACAAGGGTTCGCGCATACCGGGGATAAAAAGTAGGTCGGCCATAATAAAATGGAATGCGTCCAGACCAACACTATTTCGTGCCAGGGTCTCAACAAAACAGTGGCCGATGCTTTCATCATAGATATCCTTCCAGCACTTACCGGAAATCGCTGCCAGGATTTCGATATCGGTACCGATGTCGTGGGTCAGTATTTCCCCCAGTAATTTCCTGCGTAAACCCTCGGCCTGAGCAAAACTTAGGCCACGAATAGCGGCAACGACCAGCGGGATTTCAGGTTGTTTGGCATCAAGTTCAGCGTTTATTCTTTCAGCCAGGGCTTCTGCGATGGCCGTCCCTATGTTTTCATTTTCCAGACAGATGCATAACTCATTGAAGGGTTGGTAGGGTAGTTGTGTGAGCGCCCTGGCAACAACGGCTTCGTTATCATCTTCATCCAGTCGGGCAGCGACATCCGCCAGTCCCTGCAGGCCAACGAAGGCCCATTGCTCATAACCGGGCTTGCCGCCTAGATACTCACGGGCATGAGTATAATATTTTGAGGCGGGTTGACCCATGATTTTCGAAGCCTTGGCATGAAATATGGCCATACTATTTTCTTTGGGTTTGAATCCATAGGCGCTGTTATTGAGAGAGTCCTGTAGTTTTTCTTGTTGATTTACGGTGTCTTCAGCAGATAGTAAGCGAGCGCCTATGTTTTCCAGTAATTTGGCGAGAAAATCATCCCTCGCTACAACGGCAAGTTGTCCCAGTTCATCCAGAGGGAACTTTAAGAACCAGACAAAATGCTGTGCTGGCTGTTGAGTCCACCCCAGTACCCCCAGCCAGGCTTGCCTTTGCATGGGGCTTGGGTAAGGCATTTTGCTATCTTCAAACTGAGAGAATTGTGACCGGGAAAGGGGAGAGATACGTCGACCTATATCAAATATACGATAGTGGGTATCTGTCTGCTCAAAAAAACGGCTAATTGAATTTATGGTTTGCATCAATCAATGGCCGGGTTTATCTATCATAGGCAAAGCTTAACAGGGTGGGGCGTAGCTCTTCTTTGAGCCGTTGTTCAATGGCTACATTGATTCGTTGTTTAACAATGGCTTTTTGTGTTGCCGATTGTTTAAACGTCCAGGTATGACTTCCTCGTAGCTGACCATCTGGATCTTTCAAGCGTAGTGTTAAATCGCCTTGTAGCCAATATCGACCACCGTCTCTTTTTATCTCACCTAGTTTCAGTGTATGAAACAATTGATAATCGGCAGATTTATTATTGTTGACTACAAAGCCTGCGCTCGTTAGAGACGAAGTGATTATCTTTTTTAGATCTTTTGAACCTTTAACCTGGAAGCTGATTTCCCCCAGCAATTTGTGATACGCAGTCTCCATGCCTCTTACATCCCAGTTGGGAGGTATTCCCGGGGAGAAAAGGTCAATTATTGAGAAAGAATGCTGTAGATTTACACGTTCCCACTGTGCCTCAATGGCCTTTTTTACCATTGCGACCTCCAGTAATTTATCATCAGTGCCATGAGGAACGCTGAGATAAATCGCCGTAGTATTATCCCGTACTTCTATTTCATGCTTGAGGTGCATGGCGGTCTTTTGTCGTGACAACACGGCAAGTGCATAATAGGTTTTTTCCCCGGGGTCAAACCAGGTCTCTGTAATTTCAATACCATGCAAAACCTGGCTGGTGTGGCTCACGATATCGCGTTCTATATAAGTGCTGTACTTTTCTTTTTCGATTTCATCCATTTGGTGGGTAAATGATTGTCTGTTACGGCTGATTTCGCGAATGGCCACTTCAAAACTCTTTACCAGATCAGCCCGAGCACGATCCTTGGCCAGCTCCAGTGACATGCCTTGTCCCCGGCTGCTCATGTACTGCATATTAGGGTATTGTTTTGCTTGCCCATAGATCCAGTCAGGTGTGTCTTTGGTCACTTTTATAGTAGCGGAACCGAGACACCCCGTGAGGAGTAGAATAAAAATCAAAGG
>DAOWII010000025.1 GCA_030640985.1 Chromatiales bacterium | reverse complement strand
AAGCCTGGAAGTCCGCGACATGCTGGCCCTGCTGGAAACCCTGATCACCCCCTATAGCAATCTCGCCTTGGCCACCGTATTGCGCTCACCGCTGTTTGCCTGGAGCAATGAACAGCTGATGCAACTGGCCATGGCCAATCATAGGCGAGGCACCTGGTTGGAGCGCCTGACACAACTGGCCGACCATGAAACAGCCGATGCAAATATTCAATACACTTACCAGACCCTCAATCGCTGGTTGTCTCTGGCCGGGCATCTTCCGGTACATGATCTACTGGACAAGATTTACAGCCAAGGGGATGTGCTGGCCCGCTATCAGGCAGCCTACCCCGCCCACCTGAAAACACGCGCCCAGGCCAATCTGATCCGCTTTATCGAACTGGCACTGGAGATCGACAGCGGCCGCTACCCCAGCCTGCATCGCTTTCACACCTGGCTGAATGAACTGCGCCAATACAGCCAGGAGGCCCCCGATGAAAGCCCGGTGAGCGGAGATAGTGATCGAGTGCGCATCATGACCATCCATGGCGCCAAAGGTCTGGAAGCACCCATCGTATTTCTTGCCGATGCCAGCAGCGAACCTAAAAGAGACAATAGCTATCGCGCCCTGGTGGACTGGCCTTCGGGGCAAGCACGCCCACAAAGTTTTTTCCTCACGGGCAAAAAATCACAGCAGGATGCCTTTACCCGTCAGCGTCTTGAACGGGAACAACTGGAAGAAGACAGAGAATCAGCCAACCTGCTTTATGTCGCCCTCACCCGTGCACGGCAACTGCTGTATATATCAGGTTGCCAGTCACGCAGGGGAGCAGGTACAGAAAAAGGTGACGGTTGGTATGGGCATATCACCAGGGCACTGGCGCCAAAAAGTGAATCATTCGATGATGAGGCACAGGTCATCAGCTCCGGACAAATGCCAACACAGGTGACGAAGCATAAAGTCACCTCAACGGAACACTGGCCCATTCCCGAAGGACTGGATAAACCACTCCCCCGCAGCACTCTCTTACAAGGGAAGCTGTATGAGATTGCACCCTCACGGGCGGTAAGTGATGCCTACATAAACAGTGGCACTGATGAAGATGGCAGGCAAAGAGGTATCGCCATCCATCGCATACTGGAATACCTGCTACAAACACCCGCAGACCAACAACGGCCCACAACAATTGCCAACGAACTGGCTATGGAAGAAAACGATGCTGATTTCCAAAGCTGGTGGAAGGAAGCGCAACAGGTGATTAATTCGCCCGAACTGGCCTTCCTGTTTGACGCCAGTAATTATCAGAAAGCCTGTAACGAGGTCCCCATTCAATACCAGCAAAACGGACGTACCGTCTACGGTATCATCGACCGGCTAGTGATAAACAAAGATGAAATTATCGTCGTGGACTACAAAACCCACCAGTCTGCCACCGATAAAAACATCGATGAACTAGCAGAAAAATACCACCCCCAGATGGACTACTACCTTGAAGGTGTTCGCAAGCTACGGCCCGACTTGAAGACCAGAGGGTTATTATTATTTACCTCTAGCAAACAGGTTTTTGAGTATTCGACATAACGGGAATTCAATCAAACATAGACAGGTATGAACTTCCCCTGTTTTTCCGACTTTATTCGAGTCTGCTCCTGAATATCATACAGCTCTTGTCAGTGGAGACATGGACGAACAATTACTCAGAAAACTACTCCAGCCTCAAGGAGGCCTTTACCTCGGACAACCGTTCGGTAGCGAAGGCAACAGCAGGTTCTACTACTTCTTTTGATAGTCCTGTAATTCCCCATGCTTTCGCTGCGATACGGTTGATAGCCTCTTCATTGAGATCGTCAACACCGATCATACCCGCCAGGCAATTAGCGATATAGATCATAGCCACCCATTCAGAGAAGGCCGAGGTCTTCTCCAGTTCATGATGATAACGGGTGGAGGCCTGTAAGCGTTCAGACAAATGCCAGGTCTTCATTAATTCTGCACCCAGCTCAGCATGGTCAAAACCAAAAACCTTTTGTTCTGCCTTAGATAGTGACAAATTTTCGTTTTGCTT
>DAOWII010000092.1 GCA_030640985.1 Chromatiales bacterium | reverse complement strand
TTCTTGTTTTACACGCTCACGCAGCTCCTTCGTCTCGTTCTCAAGCCGTTCAATTTGAATCTTTAATTCATTATTTTTTTGTTTGGTTATTCTATAACGGCTTTCGGATGCCCGATGGAAACTATCCATGTGATCTCGAATGTCTATAACACGCTGCTGAATCTTTGCCTTTAATGTATCCAGCTCATTTACTTCTTTCACAGTGCCTTCTATTGCGTGCATTTGCGCCTTCATTGCAACACCTAAATCAGCGCCATCCTGAAAGAAGCCTTGCTGATTTATCATGCTCTCCTGAAAACTTTTATCCAGATTCTGGAGATTTACCGTTAATTGTTTAAGAAAATTTTGAACCTCTCGCTTTTCATCCTGAATTTGGATTCGCATTTCCGCCACCAGACTGGCAATAGCCTTTAAAACGTCAGTCACACCACCGGCAGGCATCCCCATGGCCAGGGAAATTTGCAACTTCTCCACTTTTGGATGCAATGCAGCAGGAAGGGGAAGCTCCTCCAATAATTGACGCAACACTTCATGCACCGGCGGCATGTCATCACGACTTGACCGCACGGTGGTTTGCTTGCTCCCCACCTCAGGCCCACCGGAAAATAAGCGACTAATTAAACCCTTCGACGAAACCTTTACCTCCTGCTCGCCAGGTTGGCACATGGTTTCTGAAATTAGCGTATTAAGTTCAGCAATCCAGGCCTTATGATCAAAGTTTTTTTCCTTAAGTGCATTTAATAATGATTCCGATTTCTCGCTTAAGTCTTTTGGAATAGACAAGGCATTTACCAGTTCACGCATAAAAACTTCTGTACCAGGAAGTGTCGCTCGCTCCTTGCGTATACCGTCCAGGCGAGAAATGCTCTCGGACAACTCATCCATGATGGCACCCAAACTAATGCTTTCCGTGCCCTTTCTTATAGCCTTACGCAAATCACCCAGCTGTTGTGCTAGCAACTCATCAGCATCATCCGCAGCCAGTGTTAAACGTAATATACATTGCCGAAGTAGCCCCTCAATACGCTGCCATTCCAACTCTTTGTGCTCGAGCTGCTCAAGGCTTTCATAATAGCGGCCTTTCCACTGACTACTGTCTGCGCCTGACTTATTTGAATCCATTACGCCTTAACCTCTAGTTGAGCTAATGTATTTCCCGTCCTTTACTGCATCGAGCCATTTGGTAATGATTAACCTGCAATATGAATCCCATCCGGTAATGCAATTTCCATTGCGATTGGCAAATGATCAGAATGCGAATGATGAATTACCTGATATTTGGTGACCTCCAGACCCGGAGTGACCATAATATGATCAATCTGCCGAGCAGGTCGCCAGCTTGGGTAGGTACCACTTATTGGAGCCTGTTCACACAGGTGCGTTCGACGATGCAACAACTCCATTTCCTGACTACCCGGCTCACAATTCATGTCTCCCATCAACACCACATGCTCATACTCATTGACAACATCACTAATATATTCAAGCTGTTTAAGGCGCACTCGACGACTCAGGGCCAGATGTATAAGCATTATGATCAGCGGTTCCTGCGTGTGGCCAAAACGTACCTGCAAGGCACCACGGCCAGGAATAATACCGGGTAGTTTATGCTCTACTATTTCGCTGGGGCGATAACGACTTAATATGCCATTGCTATGTCTGGCTAGCTTCCCGATATTTCGGTTACATTGATGTTTCCAAAATGGGAAGTGTGCTCTTTCCGCCAGGTATTCTGTCAAATTAATAAAACTACTTCGCAAACTACCCGCATCCACCTCTTGCAAGGCGACCACATCAAAATCGACCAGTAATTCAGCGATTCTATCCAGGGTGTCAAAACGCTGCCCATGGGGAACTAAATGTTTCCAGATCTTGGTCAGGTGGTGATGTGGCTGTGTACCACTAATACCAACCTGAATATTGTAGCTGAGCATTCGCAGACGTTTCCTACCTTTATTGGAAGAAACGGAAGAGCTCGCTAAACCCGCAGAACTTGATGAATCATCCAGGCCGGGAACTGCTGCTTTCTGCTTTAAACTGGACACACCATTTCACCCAACTTATCAGTCAACTTCAAATTTTCTGAATAATCAACCGGACAATCAATGATGCTCACTGTATCGTCCGCCAATGCTTTTTGTAACGTTGGCAACAGATCACCCACTTGCTCAATACGATAGCCTTTTGCACCAAAGGATTCCGCCAGGGTCACAAAATCGGGGTTGGTAAAGTCCACATGGGAAGACCTGCCGAACTCATTTTCCTGTTTCCATTTAATAAGACCATAACTACTGTCATTCCAGATTAGAATCACCATCGGCGTACCAATGCGAATGGCGGTTTCAATCTCTTGCATGTTCATCATAAACCCGGCATCACCGGTCACTGCGACCACTTTTCGTTCCGGATAAGCCAGTTTTGCGCCAATGGCTCCAGGTACCGCAATGCCCATGCTGGCAAAACCATTGGAAATAATGCAAGTATTAGGATATTCGCAACGGAACATGCGCGCTACCCACATTTTGTGTGCGCCCACATCACATACCACGATATCCTCCAGATCCATGGCCGTTCTTAGATCCCAGATAATCTTCTGCGGCTTGACGGGGAAGGCCTCATCCTCGCTACAGGCCTTCATCTCTTCTTTCATCGCATCGCGCAAGGGACGCATCCGATGCCCTGTGTGTGGCGTAGCCAATTCACCGATCCGAACCAGACTATGCTTAATATCACCCACAACCCCAACCGTCACCGGGTAATAAGCATCGACCTCCGATGGTGTTATATCAATATGTACAATGCGGCGATCGCGACTGGGATGCCACAGATAGGGATGGTATTCCACCAAATCATAGCCGACGCAAATAATGACATCTGCCCGGTCAAAGCCACAGCTAATGTAATCATGGGCCTGTAGCCCTGCACTACCTAATGCCATAGGATGCTTGAAAGGTATAACCCCTTTGGCCATAAAGGTATTGGCGACAGGAATATTAAGTTTCTCTGCAAAATCAGCCAGCTGCTTCCAGGCCTTGGCTCTGATTACACCATTACCTGCGAGGATCAATGGCTCTTTTGCTTCAGAGATAACCTCGATAGCCTTACTGACCCTATCCATAGAGGGCTCTGGTAATGCCGGATTTTTCACCGGCAGTGGATGATCCTCGATCTCCATCTTCGCTATATTTTCCGGAAATTCAATGAAGGTCGCCCCAGCCTTGTCGGTCTGCGCGACCTTGAATGCCTTACGCACTACTTCCGGGATAATATTGGGTGTTAGCAATCGTGAGGAGTATTTGCTGATAGGCTGGAACATTTGTACCAGATCCAGCACCTGATGAGACTCCTTATGCAGGCGGTTAGTGTCTGCCTGACCGGCAATCGCAACCAACGGTGCATGATCCATATTTGCATCCGCCACACCGGTGACTAAATTAGTGGCCCCAGGCCCCAATGTCGCCAAACAGACCCCCGCCCGACCTGTTAATCGACCATAAACATCGGCCATAAAGGCCCCACCTTGCTCATGGCGCACAGTAATAAATTTTATGGGTGAGTCAAGCAATGCATCCATGACATCCAGGTTTTCCTCTCCCGGAATGCCAAAGATATATTCAATCCCTTCATTTTCAAGACACTTGATGAATAATTCTGCCGCTTTCATGGTTCCCCCACGTACTCATTATGATTATTTTTCGAAGCGGAGGGGGAGCTTCGCTATCCTAAGCGCATAAAATCGCATCAACTCAATAGAGATCCCCCACCAGCCAACATTCTAAGCATAGCACCGCACTGAAAACTCGCAGCGATTTTTTGCGCAAGAACTAGCCCGATATGGGTAATAGAAACCACTGTTAAAAGAGCTGGGTCAATGCTTCTTTTGAGCCGGGATCACCTGCAATTAATAGGCTTACTTACGAGTGAATTCCTGTTCAGCAAGCTGATCTACAACTTTCAGCAAGTTATCATAGTTCTTGGCCATGGGCCCATCCACCCGATATTTGCCATTAACAATCACTGTTGGTACACCTTCTGCGCCATAACGACGTGTCAAATCAGCAGCACGCCGCACTTTTGCCTGAACCGCAAAGGACTTGAATGTTTTTTTGAAATCATCATTACTTACACCATGTTCAGCAAAAAACTCCATTAGCTGACCTTCTGTCTTCAAACGGCGCTTGTACTTATGAATGGCATCAAAAAAAGGCTCATGGATTTTCTCGCCTACCCCGAGCACCTGGGCGGTGTAAAAGGCCGTTGCATGCAGGCGCCAGGCCGGACTACCAAAAATAGCAGGCAAACGCACATATTCGACGTAATCCGGCTTTTTCTTCAGCCAGTCCTTGATGTAGGGTTCAAACTGATAACAGTGTGAGCAGCCATACCAAAATAGCTCGAGCACTTCGACCTTACCATCTCCACCTGCAGGTTGTGGCGGAACCACACGGGCATAATCAAGCCCCTGCCTCAATTCACCCGCCTTGACGACGACGGCTCCCATCAGCAACATGCCTAATAGCAGCACTGTGCAAAAATTTCGTATAGTCATCCACCTGTCTCCTCATTTACTATATTATGTGGATAAAACGTGACAGTACTATCACTGTCGTATAAACCCTAATATACCCGATTAATAATAAAATTAGGACATCAATATAGCACTATCGGTTCCATAGCCCGATAGATACACTAATCACAGGAGCACCTCATGGCCCCAGAGAAAAAAATAAACCTTACAGAGTTCCTTAACCAGCAATACTTGTGTGAGTCACTTACCCTACGTGAAGTTGAGACCCTGCTGGATTTCACCGAGTTGGTTGAGTACAAAAAAGGGGATGTTATCGCGGATATCGGCGAAGTAGGTGAGGCCCTGTTTTTTGTGGTCAAAGGTGAGGCGGTGCTCTCCTATGACTCAGAATCTCAAAAAGTAGAAATCGGCCGGGCTGTAGAAGGTGAATTAGTCGGTGAAATGTCATTTTTCGACCGTAAGCCGCGCTCTGCCAGACTGGTCTCCACCACAGCAGATACCCGCTTGCTACGCCTCAGCCGTACCATGTACTTGCGCCTGCGCGTAGAGCACCCTTATATCGCGGTAAACCTGCTTGAGCACGCCATCATTAGCCTGGATGGCCTGTTCCGCCGCGTTAGCGAGGATGTGGCTACCTTCTCACGTTATATCTATGGTGGCAGTGGTAAGAAGTAAACCACTACCCAGACACCTTCCACTAACACAAAAAAGGCCGGTCATAGACCGGCCTTTTTTATATTAAACAAAATACACTTTTC
>DAOWII010000059.1 GCA_030640985.1 Chromatiales bacterium | reverse complement strand
GCAAGGCCAGAGATAAATGCCTCATTGGGCTCGAACATCAGCTGGGAATGGGGCAGCACATGGCTAAGCGCAGTGATATCCTTAACGTAACGGCGTAGCGCTTCCCGCTTGTGCAGGCGTACCGCCATTACCGTGGTTTCTGCTTTAACGAAGGGGTTACCATCACGGTCACCGCCGATCCAGGAACCAAATTTTAGAAAGTTGGGTACGGTGATGCCGCTATCGGCACCATAAATGCGGTTAACAGCCTTTTCCATAAAACGGTAGGTTTCCGGCACGGAGTCAAACAGACTTTCACGGAAATAGGCCAGGCCATTCTTGATTTCGTCGCGGACTTTGGGTTTTGTTGCCCGGACTTCATCGGTGTTCCACAGGATCTGGATTTCGGTTTCCAGTTGACGGATGACTTCCTCTTTACTTTCCTTGCCTAGCCTGGGGTCATTGATTTTTTCGCTGATCAGGAAGATTCGACGATGGGCTTCCATGATGGTGCGACGTTTGGATTCTGTCGGGTGAGCGGTAAATACCGGAATATAGGCCATCTCATCCAGCAAGGTCTGTAACTGTTCAGCGCTAGTGTCCTGTTCCCGCAATTCGCGCAGTGTGGCGTCAAAGGAACCAAACCACAGTGGGCCGCCGGCCCGCACCTGACGTCTGCGTTGCCGGTGCTGATAGGCCTCTTCGGCGATATTGACCAGGCTGAAATAAGTACTGAAGGCCCGCACTACATGGGTCAGGGTATTGGCATCCAGTCCTTCGATAAATTTGAGTAGCTTGCGGCGGGTACGCGTACTGTCTTTCTTGCGCAGGTTGATATAGCCCTTACGCAGGGTCTCCACGGCTTCCAGCACCTGGCTGCCAGCCTGTTTCTCCAGAACACTTCCCAGCAGGTTGCCAAAAAGTTTTACCCGTGCTCGTAGTTGCTTATCACTCACGTATTTTCCGCTCTCAGGTTTATTCAATACACAAAACGGGAGGCGGTCCCGTTACCACAAAGCGGAGCATTATAGCGTGAAATTGATCACTTCGTCTGCCTTATGGCGAGACGGGGTCGTTCAGGGGTGTTTGCTTAACTTGCGAGAAGCACGCTGATAGACTTCCAGATACTGCTGGGCACTGGCTTGCCAGCTGTAGTCCTGGTCCATACCTGTCTTGATTATACGGCGCCACAGGCGGGGGTGGCTGTACATTTCCAGGGCCTGCTGGACGGCGGCTGCCATCTCGCTAGCGGTGGCGTTCTGGAAGATAAATCCGCTGGCGGTATTGTCTTTGCGATTTTCTTTGCTGGCATGAACGACCGTATCCGCCAGGCCACCGGTATTGCGTACGATGGGTACGGTGCCGTAGCGCAAGCTATAGATCTGATTCAGGCCACAGGGCTCAAAGCGTGAGGGCATCAGGAACATATCCGAACCGGCTTCAATCCGATGGGCAAGCTGCTCATCGTAGCCCAGATGTAGACCCAATTGTCCGGGGTGGTGCCCGGCAAGTTCTGTAAAACTTTGCTCAAAACGTTTTTCACCACTCCCCACGATGACCACCTGTAGTGGGTTTTCGAACAGCTCGGGTAGGGTGGCTAGTACCAGGTCGATACCCTTTTGTTCCACCATCCGGCCTACCATGCCTATTAGAGGTATAGCGGGATTCTCTTCCAGGCCGAAATGTCGTTGCAGGGATTTTTTATTTCGGGTCTTGTTGCCAATATTTTTGTTGCTGTAGTGGTAGGGGATGAGCGGGTCATGGGCAGGATCCCATACATTGTAATCCACACCATTAAGGATTCCCGTGAGTTGTTTGACTCGATGATTTAATAAACCATTAAGTCCGTAACCAAACTCAGGTGTACGGATTTCCTTTGCATAGCTAGGGCTGACGGTGGTGATTTGATCGGCAAATACCAGGCCGCCCTTAATAAAGGAGAACATGTCATGGAATTCCATAGCTTCATGTGACCACAGCGTCTGGGGCAATTTCAGTGCAGCAAAGGTCTCCCAGGGAAACAGACCCTGATAGGCAAGGTTGTGGATAGTAAAAACAGTGGCCGGGCGGTTTGTTTCCTGTGAGAGCAATGCCGGTACCAGCCCACTTTGCCAATCGTTGCAATGCACAATATCGGGGGTCCAGTTCAATTGACAACGACCCATTGCCAGGGCTACAGCGGCTTCAGCAAATACTGCGAAGCGGAAGGCATTATCTGACCAGTCATGACCATCGAGTCCACCATAGGGTCCACCGGCACGGTCAAAGTGTTCGGGAGAGTCCACCAGCCATACGGTCACCTGACTATCAGGCATTTTACCTTCCAGGATACGAACTGGTTTTTGCGCACCTGTTAAAGAAAGGGTGGCCACCGTCCTGGTGTTTTTCATTTTTTCCATTACCTGACGATAAGCGGGCAACAGCAGCCGCAGATCCTGTTTTAAGGATTGCAGGCTGGCAGGCAAACTACCACTGACATCAGCTAGCCCGCCGGTTTTTACCAGGGGATGAACTTCACTGCTTATAAACAGGATTTTGTTAGACATAGTCAGTTGGTGTGCGCCGGTTGATGGTCTTTCATGTTAAAATGATCAGTGCTTAAAAATGGTCTGTAACTAGCATAATAAGCGGTAAGGTCTACATTATAAAGTTAACGGCATGATTATAACGATAAATAAGGAGTTACCATGAAGATTGCAATGATCGGCTTAGGAAAGATGGGTGCGAATATGACACGTCGCCTGCTTCGTAAGGGAGTAGAGGTTGTGGGTTATAACCGTTCTCCCGAGATTGTGCAGACCCTGGCGGGTGAGGAAAATATGATCCCGGCCAGCTCGGTTGCCGATGCGGTGAGTAAGTTATCCGCACCCAGAGTGGTGTGGTTGATGGTGCCTAGCGGGGATGCCACCGAAGAACAGATCCACAGTTTGCGGGATCTGCTGGAAGCCGGTGATATTGTCATCGATGGGGGCAATTCCAATTATCACGATAGTCAACGGCGCGGGGCGTTGCTGGCGCAATCAGACATTCAATTTATTGATGCCGGCACCTCCGGGGGTGTGTGGGGCCTCGATAATGGTTACTGCATGATGGCCGGTGGTGAAGACAGCGCCATAAAAGTTATCGAGCCGGTACTGAAAGCACTTGCTCCTGCAGAGGATCGGGGTTGGGCCCACGTGGGTCCCATCGGCGCCGGTCACTTCACCAAGATGGTTCATAACGGTATTGAATACGGCATGATGCAGGCCTTTGCCGAAGGTTTTGCACTGTT
>DAOWII010000202.1 GCA_030640985.1 Chromatiales bacterium | reverse complement strand
TTATGCCAGTGAGCCCTACCGCCGCAAGCTGTACATCATGCGCAACCGTATGCGCGAAAGCCTGCGCCATGTAGAGATGCGCATGAATGGTAGTGATAATGAGACCCCGCCCATCTGTTACCGCACTGAGAAAGAGTTTCTGAATGATCTTTATCTCATCCGGGACTCTCTGCTCAGCCACGGCGATCAAAATATTGCCGATGGCGCCTTAAAAGATCTAATTCGCCTGGCGGAGACCTTCGGTTTTTATCTGATGCGTCTGGATATCCGTCAGGAATCCACCCGTCACTCGGAGACCATCAGCGAGCTGTTGCAACAGCTGGATATTGATTACACCGCACTGGATGAGAAGCAGCGCATGGCGACCCTGGCAGAACTCGTTGGTCGTAGTGAATCACACAATATCGATAAGATGGCTCTCAGTGAGCAGACCCGTGAGACGATGGAGGTCTTCGAAGTGGTCGCCCGCATGCGCAAGGAGATCAGCCCCAAGGCCTTCGGCAGTTATGTCATCTCCATGACCCATACCGCCAGCCATGTAATGGAAGTGATGTTCCTCGCTCGTCTGGCAGGGCTGGCGGGGCGCCGCAATGATGCCTGGTTCTGTGATATCAATATCGCACCGTTGTTTGAGACCGTTGAAGATCTGGCTCACATCGAACCGGTGATGAGCCTGCTGCTGGAAAACAGCACCTATGCTGAACTACTTAACACCTCCGGTAACTTCCAGGAAGTAATGCTGGGTTACTCCGACTCCTGTAAGGATGGTGGCATCCTCGCCTCCGGCTGGAATCTGTATCAGGCACAGAAGAAGATCACTTCTCTGGCAGATGAAAAAGGTATCAAATGCCGCCTGTTCCATGGCCGTGGTGGTACTGTTGGACGTGGCGGCGGCCCTACCCACGAAGCCATTCTGTCTCAACCGGAAGGTACCGTGCATGGACAGATTAAATTCACCGAACAGGGTGAAGTACTGTCCAACAAATACAGCAATTCAGAAACAGCGACCTACGA
Source organism: Chromatiales bacterium (assembly GCA_030640985.1). Classification (GTDB taxonomy): domain Bacteria; phylum Pseudomonadota; class Gammaproteobacteria; order Thiohalomonadales; family Thiohalomonadaceae; genus DAOWII01. The sequence continues at coordinate 3,821 of DAOWII010000202.1, read as the reverse complement.
ACTAACCATGGGCACCACCGGCCTGCTCAAGGCCAGCCAGTGCCTGATTAGAGAACCGGCACCGGACAATGAACACTTCCTGGCCGTCATGGGGCAACTGACCGAACAAGGTGAAAATGCCTACCGTGAACTGACAGACCGCACCGAAGGTTTCCTCGACTATTTCTATGAGGCCACCCCGGTAACCGAAATCGGCCTGCTGAATATTGGCTCACGTCCCTCTCACCGCAAGAAAGGGGATCGCTCCAAGGGCTCAGTTCGGGCCATCGCATGGGTCTTTGGTTGGGCGCAATCCCGTCACACCCTGCCCGCCTGGTATGGCATTGGTACAGCACTCAATTACTGGGCTAACCTGAGTGAAAAGAACCTGGCCAGCTTACAGGCCATGTATAAGGAATGGCCATTCTTTAATGCCTTGCTGGACAATACCCAGATGGCCCTGTTCAAAGCGGATATGGATATTGCCGCCGAATATGCTGAACTGTGTCTGGAGAAAAAATCAGGGCAGACAATCTACCAAAATATTCGTGCCGAGCACGAAACAACTGTCAGCAATATCCTGAATGTGGCCCAAACCGAACAGCTGGTGGGTGACTATCCCGAACTCGCCTTGTCACTTAACCGACGTAACCCCTACCTGGATCCTCTGAACCATATTCAGATAACCCTGCTCAAACGCTACCGTGATCTGGACTTGCCGGAAGAAGAACGTGAAGCCTGGTTGGCACCACTATTGCGCTCCATCAACGCCATTGCGGCAGGCATGCGAAATACCGGTTAATTCATATAGGCAAACACTCCATAACGAACTACAGTTATTGAAGCCAGAGAGTCATGATGACTCTCTGGCTTCAATAAATTCTGTTTTTGCTAAAGGAGAAAAGCTATGAATATGACAGAAGTCCGCAGCATCGCCCTGGACAAGGGCATCAAAACTGGCAAGCGTAGTAAAATAGACCTGATCCATACCATCCAACGCACTGAAGGCAACTTCGACTGTTTTGCTACTGCCGCCAATGGCGAGTGTGATCAGATGGGGTGCCAGTGGCGCGAAGATTGTCTAGGCAGAACCCAGCACTGAGGAGAATCACTCTGCAGGAGAGTGGCCGTTTATTTTAGAAACGATTGTTTGAGTCAGCTATTGTTTTCGAAAAAATAGCGTTTTGAAAAATCAGGCCGCCTGAACGGGAATCGCGTTGGCCTGACGAACCACACTATTATCTTCATCCAGATAAATCAGGCGGGGTTTGTAGCTGGCCAGTTCCTGCTGGTTGAGTGATACATAGGCACAAATAATAACCACATCACCAGGATCGGCCTTATGAGCCGCCGCACCATTCACCGAAATTATGCCCGTGTCCTCTTCGGCACGAATCGCATAGGTCACAAAACGCTCGCCATTGGTGACGTTATAGATATGGATTTGCTCATACTCCCGGATCCCGGACATATCCAGTAACTTGCCGTCGATGGCACAGGACCCCTCATATTCCAGCTCCGAGTGAGTCACCCGCGCCTTGTGAAGTTTAGCTTTGAGCATATTACATTGCATATATATCGTATTCTCAATATGAACAAGATCGGTATTTCGATAGCTGTATTATGGGTCTTTACCCCATCAGATTCAATGTGTCGACCTTAAATAGACCCACCGAATTTGCAATTATACCATATTTATCAAAAGGTTATCGATGAGCCGGGTAGTGCCCAAATAGACGGCGGCAAGTACAATCAAGGCACTCTCACCCGCTTGCGGCTCTGCTAGATCAATGGCTCGGCGAATACTCACATAATCGGGCTCGAAACCTGCCTCTCGGAGTTTAGACATCGCCGCAGACTCAAGTTCGGCGAACCCTTGCCCCTGATGTAAGCCCTCACTCACAAACTGCAACACTTGATACAGCGTTGGTGCCAGTACGCGCTCCTCCGGGGAGAGATAGCCATTACGGGAACTCATGGCCAGGCCATCGGCCTCCCGTATCGTGGGTGCACCATAAATTTCCACGGGAATACCCTGTTCCTGTACCATTCGACGAATCACCGCCAACTGCTGAAAATCCTTCTCGCCAAATACCGCAACATCAGGCTGCACAATATTAAACAGCCTGGCCACCACTGTTGCCACCCCCTGAAAATGGCCGGGGCGATGCGCACCTTCAAGAATAGAGGTTAAGCCAGGCACATCAATAGCCGTAACATTATCCCGCCCATCGGGGTATATCTCATCCTCCGTGGGCGCAAACAGTAAATCCACCCCATGGGACTCAAGCTGTCGTATGTCGGCTTGCAAGGTTCGTGGGTAATTATCCAGGTCCTCCCCCAGGCCAAACTGCAAAGGGTTTACAAAAATACTCACCACCACTCGATTGGCAAACCGCCTGGCCTGCTGCACCAGCGCCAGATGACCCGCATGCAAGTTACCCATGGTCGGCACAAAACCCACCGATTCCCCGGCACTGTGCCATTGAGCCACCTGTTCACGAATAACGGAAATGGACTGCTCTGTTTTCATAATTAACACAAAGAAATAAAAAGGGGATTATACCTCAGGGAAGCCCTGATTTATTCACCTATAGAATGGGCAGAGAATACTGCACTTTCAACAATACAATTTAATGGCATTGACTTAACAGAAATAACGTCTATTTTTTAAGCGTAGATCAATTTAAGTCCAGTTGAGTCAAGCCCCGCCGGACACAAGGAATTTCGAATAAAATGGAAAATGCAGCCCTCCCTCCCAAAATCATCACGGCTCTGATTGTTGATGATTCAAGGGCCATACATGGTGTTTTCCATGCCTACTTGCATGCATTGGGGGTTCAATCATGCGACTGCGCCTCCTCAGGTGAAGAGGCATTGAGCCTGATTAAGGATTCCAGCAATAACTTCAATATTATGTTTGTTGATCTCAACATGCCCGGCATGGATGGCATGCAATTAATTCGCGAGTTAGCTGAACTCAGGTATACAGGCGGTGTTGTCATCCTTTCTCAACTGGATAAAAAGATCATCCAGTTAGCGAGTGACGTTACAAAAAAACACCCAATCAATCTTATTGGAAGCATAAGCAAACCGATCACACAGGAGAAGCTTGCTCCGATATTGCATAAACTCAACTCTTTTCAGCAGGTCACCAGGAACAGAAAAGAATCGCTTAATGTTGAAGAGATAAAAGCAGCAATCAGAGAGAAACGGTTAATACCTTATTATCAACCACTTATTAATAATCAGACCGGTGACGTCCATTGCCTTGAGGTTCTCGCACGAATAATAATTCCAGGCAAAATTGATGCGATACCCGCAGGCCTATTTATCGACACAGCGGAACGTGGGGGTTTAAGTGAGGCACTTACCTTTAGAATATTCGAGGCTGCTCTTGAAGAATACCCGGTTATAGCTGAAGAGTTTGGGGACGACTGTAAACTGGCAATCAATATCTCACCCATATTACTAGCAGACAAAAAGTTACCGGAAAAGATTAGTCAAATTCTTGACAAAAATAATCATGATGCCTCAAATATCACTCTAGAGATTACTGAGGGCTATGCTATTGAGGAAACAACCCAGCTTGAGACTCTAAACCGCCTTAGAATCCATGGATTTAACCTGGCGCTTGATGATTACGGCACTGGCTTTACCAACATACAGCAATTAAAAAACCTACCCTACACAGAGATTAAAATCGATCGAAGTCTGATCTATGGAATTAGTCATGACAAGCTATCACAAGTGGTCACCAATGGCCTGTTCGATATATTTAGCGAATTACAGGTAGATGTTGTTGCCGAAGGTATAGAGACTGAAGAAGATCTGAACTACCT
>DAOWII010000015.1 GCA_030640985.1 Chromatiales bacterium | reverse complement strand
CTGGGGTGAAGCGGTTGACCCTAACAAGGTGGAAGAGACCTTAAAGGCCCATCCCGATGCAAAAATCCTCGCCTTTGTGCATGCCGAGACTTCAACAGGTGCACAATCCGATGCAAAAACCCTCACCGAGATTGCGCACAAACATGATTGTCTCGTTATCGTTGATGCGGTGACCTCTCTGGGTGGTACGCCAATCAAGGTAGACGAGTGGGGAATCGACGCCATTTACTCGGGCACACAAAAATGTCTTTCCTGTACTCCTGGCCTATCGCCCGTGAGCTTCAGCGAGCGCGCCCTGGAAGTGATCAGAAACCGTAAGCACAAGGTTAGCAGCTGGTTCATGGATCTCAACCTGGTGATGGGTTACTGGGGCAAAGGCGCCAAGCGTGCCTATCATCATACGGCCCCGGTTAATTCGCTATATGGCTTACACGAGGCACTGGTTATCCTGCAGGACGAAGGGCTTGAGCAGTCCTGGGCGCGTCATCAGAAAAACCATCTGGCATTGCGTGCTGGTCTTGAAGCTATGGGTTTGAGCTTTGTGGTTAAGGAAGCAGATCGTCTACCGCAATTAAATGCCGTCACCCTTCCTGAAGGGGTAGATGATGCACAGGTACGTGGCCTGTTACTCAATGACTACGATCTTGAGATCGGTGCCGGCCTTGGCGCCATGGCGGGCAAGGTGTGGCGTATCGGTTTGATGGGGTATGCCAGTAATACACGCAATGTACTGTTCTGTCTGGGTGCATTGGATGATGTCCTGGGTAGGCTCAATGCTCCCGGCGAAAGAGGTGTGGCGGTTGCGGCGGCGCAGAAAAGCTTGTCTGCCGGTTAAACTATTCTTCTAATCTGTGCGCAGGCATCATTGACGTTTGCAGCGTTCTTTTCTGATGTCTGCGCCACAGGAATAGCAACAGCAACCCTGCGATATTGGGAAACCAGATCCACGGATTACTCCAGCGAACCCCATCCAAATTCCTGTAGAGACCCAATCGGGAAAGGCACCAAAGAACAGCGCCAACCAGAAATGACCTCGGAAGCCAAACAGGCCTCCGCCCCAGAGTGAATGACTGAATGTATCCATAGCGTCTAGACTGTATAATTTATCCCTATACTCACTCAATAACGATTATTGCTCAGTACGATCACGTAATACGCAAAGCGCCCATGACCCCCATCATCTTAACCACACTGAATGCAAAATACATCCACACCAGCCTGGGTTTGCGCTACCTGCTGGCAAATATGGGTGAGCTGCAGGACAGCACGCGTATTGTCGAATTCACCATTCAGTCCCGGCCCATCGATATTGTGGAGTCGCTGCTGGCAGAAAAACCTCAAATCATCGGCCTCGGTGTTTATATCTGGAATGTAGAAGAAGTGACCCGGGTGGTGGCCTTGCTCAAGCAGATTAGCCCCGAGACGATGATCGTATTGGGCGGGCCAGAAGTCAGCTTCGAGCATGACCAACCGCCCATCGTGGCGATGGCAGATTATGTAATGACGGGTCAGTCCGAAGGTGGCTTTGCTGAATTGTGCGGGCAGTTGCTGGCAGGTGAGCGGCCAACAGAAAAAATCATCTCTCCGGCGGCCTTGCACCCGGAGTTGATGGAGATGCCGTATCGTTTATACAGCGATGAAGACATTGCTCACCGCCTGATCTATGTAGAGGCCTCTCGCGGCTGCCCCTTTAAATGTGAGTTCTGTCTCTCAGCGCTGGACAAAACGGTATGGCCCTTCAATCTGGATAAATTCCTGGAAGAGATGCGTATCCTGTATGACCGGGGCGTGCGTCATTTCAAGTTTGTGGATCGTACCTTCAATCTGAAAATTGAACACAGTATTCGAATTATGGAGTTCTTCCTGCAACGTCTGGATGAAGAACTGTTCCTGCATTTCGAACTGATACCGGATCATCTGCCAGAGCGTCTGAAAGATGTCATGGTTAAATTCCCGGAAGGTAGTCTGCAATTTGAAATTGGCATACAGTCGTTTAATCCCGAAGTGCAGGCAACCATTAGCCGCAAACAGAATAATGAGAAAACAGCAGAGAACCTGACATGGATTAGAAATTCAAGTCATGCGCACATCCATGCGGATCTGATTGTTGGCCTGCCCGGTGAGGGTATGGCCAGTTTTGCCAGGGGTTTTAATCAGTTGGTGGCACTTAACACCCACGAGATCCAGGTGGGGATATTAAAGCGCCTGCGCGGCACACCCATCATCCGCCATAGCGAAGACTATGACATGCGTTACAATCCGTTGCCGCCGTACAACATCTTGAGCACCAACAAGATTGATTTTCAGACCATGCAACGCCTCAGCCGTTTTGCTCGTTACTGGGATATGATTGCCAACTCCGGGCGCTTCAGTCACACCTGCCCCGTGTTGCTTGGTGAAGACCCTTTTGCCCGATTCATACAATTTAGTGACTGGTTGTTTGCCGAAACGGGGCAAACTCACCGTATTGCGCTAAACCGATTATTTGAACTGCTACATCGTGGGTTGACCACATGCCTGAAAGTGGATGCCGATATTGCCAGGGAGTCACTGGCAAAAGATTTCGTCGCGACAGTGAATGTATCACTGCCTGATTTCCTGATGGAGGAAAAAAGTAGCAAGAAAGTTAAGGCAGGAAAAACGATGCCCCGCGTGCATAAGCCTTCAAGTAATTCCTCACGTCAATCAAGACACGTTAAAGTTAGTTAAAGAGATAATATGACATTACTGGATAATATAACCCCACTTATGTTGGCGGGAATGATTTTAGCGGCCGTACTCATAACCATTACTGTGGTTATCTACGTTCGTTACTTACGCAAAACGGCAGATGTCAGAAAGATAGAGAAGATCATTAGGGAATATAGTGAAGCATTTGAGCGCAATGTTATTCTCTCGGATGGGATCGATGGCTACCTCTTTATCGATTATTTGATACCGTTGTCGGGTGAAATTATAGCCATGAATATTCACAAGGCAGAAGGTTATATCTTTGGCGGTGAGAATATTGATTTATGGACACAGGTGGTCGGTAATAAATCGACGAAATTTAACAACCCCATTGTTGATGTAAATCTGTTTGTTCAACAGACATCAAATATATTAAAGTTTGATGGCATGACAGCTTGTGTATTATTTGGTAGCAAAAGTGAGTTCCCCAAGGGCGTACCTGAAGGGGCATTGCCACTGGCCAGCCTTGAGGAGTACCTGAGTACTCAAGCAGAAGAAACGCCTGCTACAGAGGCGGCAAATAAGGCCTGGGAGAAATTATCAGCACTTCTGGATGAAAGTCGGGAAAGTTATAACAGAGAAGTGGGGTGAAGTTATCGGTGGTTGAGAGTCCGCTTACGGCCAAAAGCAGTCGGTCAGCGAAGTTACCCCGAAGCGGACATTTCAACCAATAACCGGTTCATTTGAGCACACTTT
>DAOWII010000021.1 GCA_030640985.1 Chromatiales bacterium | reverse complement strand
CTTCACGGTCGGACACATTCTCGACGTTTTTTTCCTCGGCATAATTATAACTTTGTAAAGCGAAATATTCATAATTGAGAAGCCCATTCCGATCAGGCCGTGTCTCTGCGGCACCATGTAGTTTAAGCGGCTTAACATCCTTGTCCATACAGTCTTCATATTCAACTACAGGCACAGTCACCAGTTTTACACCCTTAAGGCCCGTCTGGCCCCGCGACAGGACCGTAGCCAGTTCATCGGCCGTCTCGACCAGTCTGGCCCGCACAAACTCAAACTCGGCGAAATCATCCTCATCGCTCAGTCCCAGCCTGCACAGATTATCGAGTTGACCGGCCGTCTCGCGCAGCGTCTCGAACACCGATTCCGCCCGCCGGGCCAGCCCGCACCTGCCCTGCGTCTCCAGCTCGACCGCCGCCTGCCGGACCTTTCTTCCGAACTGCCTGGCCAGATACAGCCTGTGCGTAATAACATAAGGCTGAGTCCAGTCGGTAACCTGAGCCCATTCTCTGATCTGTTCTGCCAGTTGATTCTCCATGATCTTGCTCCTTTCCTGTAGCGGCGCAGCCCGATCCGGCTGCGCAGTAGAGTTAATAATGCCATTTAGTGAAAAAAAGGTGATATGTCGGCCCTGCGGTTTCCTCCACCCGAGGATTCGTTTGTATCGCAAGCCAGCAGATGCTAGCCCATTATAATGCCAAAACCCCACCTCGCAAGTAAAAATATTGCAAATTTCCAAAAATCTTCGTTTGCAGTGTCATATACTGTCACTGGTTCCGGGTTTTTCTTGCTGTTTTTTGGCGGTGGCTTTACTTAGTACTGTTTCAGCGCGTGGCATTCTGATAGATTTTCACGCTCTGTGTGTAGAGGTGCAGCCATTTTCAGATTTCCCAAAAAGGGTGAAAAGAAAAAAATCTGGTTGATACAAACCCTTTAATACTAAAGTGTTATGCGATAAAGTGAATTTTTTTTCAAAAAAACATCTTGACCGTCTTGGAGTTGATGATTAGGGTCATTTTTCAGACAGTGAGGGGAGTTTCGTCTCAAATTTGGGGGGAGGACGAAACCCACCTGATACCCAGTTGCGGCAATGTTATGTTTATTTGACAGGACAAGACTGGTGATACAGAGAAACTGTGGGACGAATTGCGATAGGTTTTACCCGAGCCATGCGGTCTCCAATTGGCAGTCGCAATGTTCATGCCAGGATAATCCAACCGACTCAGCGAAAGTTTCAAGTTCACCCAGAGGTATGAGGAAAACGTTAAGGTAGCGTGCATTAAAATCGGCTGACGCATATAAGGAGTCTGAATCATGGCAAAGGTAATTTTGCGTGGGGGCAAGGTTGCGGTAGGAGTTGTTATCGCATTAATTATTTTTGGAGTTGTCTTTTTTCACCCAAAGCCTGATATGTCTGTTCAGGCGGAAGATAGCCCGCCAACTCTCCAAGCTGCTGCTGATCTCGTAGAGCAGGCCGAAGGGTATATGAACCAAAAAAACTATGCCCAGGTCGAACAGGCTTGTTTAGAAGTATTGGAGCAGCATTCCGGCACTGAATATGCTTTTCCTGCCCGGAAATGGCTGGCAATTTCATACGTGGTATCGGGGAAATGGCCTCAGGCCGAAGCCGCAGTTGAACAGCTGATAGCGGATTCTGGTAATCATAAGCATCTTAACAGTGCACTTCACCAGATTGCCTCGCGGTATGCAAAGAGGGGGCAACTCCAGCAGGCGAAAGAGCTATACGAGCAGGTCATAGCTGATTTTCCGGGTACAGGGCCTGCATTAAGAGCCAAGGCAGGTCTAATAGAGTTATCAAAATCACCCCACATAAGTGCTGATCCCAATGCTACCGTTGGCAGCCTTGTAGCGGATTATGATGGCCATCGTGCCTTGCCCAAAGCATTGAACAGTATGGCACTGATGTGCGAAAAGAAAGGGCGGTACCAGGAAGCCAAGGACGTTTATATACGTATTGCACAATCACAGGCAGGCAGCCCCTATGCAGATCAGGCGTGGATTGATGCTGCAAAGGCAAACATCCTGGCGCTTGTCGATTCCCGTGATTATGCTGCTGCGCAAACCAAAACTAACAAACTGATAACAGATTTTGGTAGTCAATCGAGTTTGCCGCATGCGTTGAACGAGATAGCTGAAAAGTGTTACAAGAAGCGGCAATACCAGGAGGCCCGTTCGCTATCTGAGCACGTTTCAATTTATTGGCCGGGAAGTAGTGATGAGATGCTTGCACAAAAGAATCTGGCGTTGTCGGCACTGGCACTTGGGGATGAATTGGCTGCTGATACTGCAATCGCAAAGTTATTCAATGATTTTTACGGGCACGAAGGTGTCGCAACCGTGGTTTTCAAATTGGCTAATAAATATTGTGACCTTCAGCGATATGACAAGGCCATGGAGCTTTACCAGGGCATTTTGGACAACTGGCCGGAGGATGCAGTAGCTGCATGGATACCCGCTGCCATGGAGGCATCCCAGATTGCATGGGTCGGCGATCCAGGCACTGGCCAGGCCGATATTGCTTCGCTGCTTTCGGATCATT
>DAOWII010000001.1 GCA_030640985.1 Chromatiales bacterium | reverse complement strand
TTGCTGATCCACATCGTGCCATACCTTGGCAGTCAGGGCGCGCTCACTGGGCAAAAAACCACAAAACCACTGAATGAGTCGCTGCTTGTCCTTAAGAAAGAAGAAGACCAGTAGTGGCACCAGAATTAAATACACTAACAGGGTGATAACACCGGGAATGGAGGAAAGCGATAACGACAAAATATTCTGTCCGATACCAGCGATTTTTCCACGGAAGTTATTAATAACCTCATTGACCTGCTGTTCAGATATAAACGCGTAATGTTCCGGCAGTCGCAACAATGCTGCCTGCCCCTGGTTGATATAGTTGGGCAATTCACGGGCCAAATCCACCGCCTGGGTCCAGACCAGCGGAATCACACCAAACAGCAGAAACATCAGAAACGACATGAATATCAGGAATACCATGATAACAACCCGCAAGCGTCTGGCATCGCGCCTCTCAATCAGCAATACCAGCCCTTCCAACAAGTAGGCAATTACCACCGCAGCCAGGGCTGGCATTAGCATGTCACCCATAAAGACAATGATACTGAATATTACGATCAGAAAGACTGCCAGGAAGACCGCCTGGGGATCAGAAAAATAACGCTGAAACCAGCGACTTATAACATCCATCAATTAACCTTTCTGTTATTGTTTTTCATTTGTTGTTTTTTATTTGCAAGTAATGACGCTGAAACAGCAACTCACACTCATCGATCACTTCGCTCGCCTCTCGCCCCTGCATTAAATGCTGAGCCGTCAAGGCAGTAGTTTCGTGTAACAGCTTCGATTTATCAAGCATAGGATAAGTTCGAGATAAGCGCTTGAGCGCAGCCATCAAAGTTTCTTGCCTGGGTCGTTCAATGGCTACAATTTCGACAATATTTGATGGCTCGCTCTCAGCACGTAGTGCAAGGAATTCTGCGTAAGACAACAAGTTCTCCCGTTCGGCTTTGGCCAATTGGGAGAACAATTGCTGTAGTTTCTTTTCGTCACGGCTCATCAAGTCTGAGCTTACCACACTGCATAATTGCCAGCCCTATTATTAACAGGCACTCTGTCAGCTTTCGAGTCAGCGACTTTGCTGCGCACTCAGATAGACATAGTAAAGCAAGGGAATCACCAATAGTGTCAACAGAGTAGATATGAAAATGCCGAAAATCAGTGAAATAGCCAGCCCACTGAAGATGGGGTCATCCAGGATGAAAAATGCTCCCAACATGGCTGCCAGTCCAGTAAGTACAATGGGCTTGGAACGTACCGCCCCGGCGCGGATCACTGCCTGATCCAGAGCCACACCATTGCGCAGTTCCTGATTGATGAAGTCCACCAGAAGGATGGAGTTGCGCACAATAATACCCGCCATAGCGATCATGCCGATCATGGAGGTGGCGGTAAATGGCTTGCCCAGCAAGGCGTGCCCCGGCATTACACCAATGATGGTCAGCGGAATGGGGGCCATGATGATCAACGGCACCATGTATGAACGGAACTGGGCCACCACCAGTAGATAGATCAGGATCAAGCCCACACCGTAGGCGATACCCATGTCACGGAAGGTTTCATACGTAACCTGCCACTCGCCATCCCATTTGAGACTGTAATCGTAATTTTCTTCCGGCTGACTGATCAGCGTCTGCAGCAGCTTGCGCCCATGGCTTAGAGGCGTATCCAGCAACTGACCAAAGATATCGAACATGCCATATAGAGGACTGTCGATTTCACCCGCCACATCACTGGTAACAAAGACCACTGGCATCTGATCCTTATGGTAGATGGTCTGCTCACGCGTGGTCTCTTCCACTGTGGCAATATTGGCCAGGGCCACCAGGCTTCCCTTTTCCTTGCTATGAGAGCCGCTACGTACTTTTAGAGCCAGCAGGGCCTGCAAATCCACCTTATCCGCCACTGGGAACTCCAGACGAATGGGCAAGGGGTATTTCACCTCTGCCCCATGTAAATAAGAAACATCTTCCCCACTCAGCACTGTAGAAAGGGCCGTCACCACCATCTGTTGTGTTACCCCGAGCAAAGCAGCCCTTTGCTGATCCACATGCAGAATGTATTTGGGCGAACTGCTCTCCACACTGGTATCCACATCCACCACATCATCGGTAGCAGCAAACATAACTTCCAGTTCTTTTGCTAACTGGATCTGACCAGCATAATCAGGGCCATAGACTTCGGCTACCAGGGGCGCCTGCACCGGAGGGCCCGGCGGCACCTCGACGATCTTCACGTTGGCCCCAAAGGGCTCCGCAATCGTTTGCAGTGGCACACGTACCGAGGCGGCAATCTCATGGCTTTGACGATCCCGTAGATGTTTATCCACCAGATTCACCTGGATGTCGCCCACATTGGCATCCTCCCGCAGGTAATACTGACGCACCAGACCATTAAAATTGATAGGTGCAGCGGTACCGGCATAGACCTGATAATCGGTCACCTCGGGCACTGTGGCCAAATGAGCACCTAACTCGGCCAATACCCGCGAGGTCTGCTCCACACTCGTCCCCTCAGGCATATCGACGATCACCTGAAACTCGGACTTATTGTCGAAGGGCAGCATTTTCATCACCACCAGCTTAACGCCCGCAAGCCCTACGGAAAGCAGAATGAGAACGCCGATTACCAGCCAAAGACGACGGCGTTTTGATTTGCCCCCCTCTGCCGCCAGAAATGGTCCCATTCCCCGCTGGAACAATCGGTGCAAAGCGTCATCCCCATGAGAATGACCGGGCAACACATGTCCATCTTGCAGACGGTTGGACATCATTCTATTAAACATCCAGGGAGTCACAATAAAGGCCACCGCCAGGGAGATGAACATACCCATGCTGGCGTTGATAGGGATAGGGCTCATATAAGGCCCCATCAAACCGGAGACAAAGGCCATGGGCAACAGTGCCGCAATCACAGTAAAGGTCGCCAGAATCGTGGGGCCGCCCACCTCGTCCACTGCAACAGGGATGGCCTTGAGTAATTTTTTGCCACCCATCTGCATGTGACGATGAATATTCTCCACCACCACGATGGCATCATCCACCAGGATGCCGATGGAAAAGATCAGGGCAAACAAAGAAACACGGTTGATGGTAAAGCCCCAGGCCCAGGAGGCGAACAGGGTCGCCGCCAGAGTAATCACCACCGCCGAGCCAACGATGACCGCCTCGCGCCAGCCCAGTGCAAGGAATACCAGGATCACCACCGACATTGTGGCAAACACCAATTTAGTGATCAGCTTCTTCGCCTTACTATCCGCGGTCTCGCCATAGTTACGGGTCACCGTGACCTGTACGCCATCAGGCACCACCACCCCCTTGAGTTGCTCAAAGCGGGCGATCACCTGCTCAGCAATATCCACCGCATTGGTGCCCGGTTGTTTGCCAATAGCCAGGGTTACCGCAGGGAATTCTCCCTGGGTTGTAATATCCTTGTGGGCCGCTGCCGGCCCGGTACCCAGCCAGACGTACTGCTCTGGCTGATCGGCACCACGTTTTACCGAGGCCACATCCTGCAAGTAGACGGGTTTGCCTTCATGTACACCCACCACCAGCGACTGCAGCTCTTCCACGCTGCTCATGAAGGTACCCGCCTGTACCAGCACCTCCCGGTTATCACTAACCAGCTTGCCCGCCGGTCGCGTGGTATTACGCATCTGCAGTGCCTGCCGCAAATCCGTCAGGGCAATGCCGTAACCGGCTAGAGACACGGGGTCTAGCAACACGTGAACCACCTGATCGGGGCCACCTATGGTGTAGATATCGCGGGTGCCCTTGACCCGTTTCAGCTCGGTCTCAATGGCATACCCTACCTGTTGCAGCTCATGAGCGCCCACGGCGGGGTCTTCACTCCACAGGGTCAGGCTGACAATAGGGACATCGTCGATCCCCTTGGGTTTGATAATTGGCTGTGCCACGCCCAGATTTTGCGGCAGCCAGTCCTGATTGGAATAGATAGCGTTATACAAACGAACAATCGCCTCGGTACGATCCTGCCCCACCAGATACTGGATGGTGAGCACCGCCAGGCCGGGGCGGGAGACGGAATAAACATGCTCCACGCCCTCAATTTCGGTCAGCACCTGCTCAGCAGGTTGACTGACCAGTTGTTCCACCTCAACAGCAGAGGCACCGGGAAAGGCGACAAATACATTGGCAAAAGTAACGTTGATCTGCGGCTCTTCTTCGCGCGGTGTCACCAGTACCGCGAACAGGCCCAGCAACAGGCCGAGCAAGGCCAGCAGTGGTGTAATCTCGGTGGTCAGGAAGTTTTGCGCAATCCGACCAGAGAGCCCCAGCTTGCCGTCGCTCACATCACTGCTCATATTAGTGCTCTGCTCGCTGTTGTTTCAGCGCCACAGCTGCACTCACGGGATCCAGCGCCAACTGTTCGCCCTCTTCCAGACCGGCCAGAACTTCAACCTGGCTCTCACCCAACACACGACCCAGACGAATCTGGCGGAAGAATACCTGTCCATCAGGTTTAACCACATACACCGCCGTCACCTCACTACGGTGCACCACTGCCTTAGCGGGGATCAACAAGCGCTGAACCTCACCGATAACAAAGGCCACTTTGGCAAACATGCCGGGATAGATGTCGTGCTGACCTTCCGGTAATTCAACCCGTACCTGGAAGCTATGGGTCACGGGATCCGCATGGGGACTAATGGTTAGTTTGCTGCCTGCAACACGACTACCGTCAGGCAGGATCACCTGAGCACGGGACAGGGCACGAACCGTAGCCACATGAGCCTGCGGTAGCTGGGTGGTCGCACGTAGATGTTCCAGTGAGAGCCCACTCATCAGGGGCTTACCTGCGGAAGCAGTCTCACCCACCTCGATATACCGCTGTGTGACGATGCCACTATAGGGTGCCTTGATCACCGTATGCGCCAGCTGTTCCTGAGCCTGTTCCAGCGCGGCACTGGCCGCCTTCAGATCCGCCTCGGCCTTGTCGTAGAGCGCGCGTGAAACCAGTTTCCTGGCAAAGATATTCTTGACCCGTTGAAACTCTGCTTTTGCCTCCTGATGGCGAGCCTGAGCAGACTTGAGGGCGGCCCGCTGCTGACGATCCCGCAGGCGCATAATCACGCTACCCTTGGGCACAACGTCATCGACATCGAAATTAATCTCGGTAACACGACCACTGATCTGGGATGAAACAGTAGACTTATGCACTGCTTCAATCACAGCCTCACCGACCCGCTCCTGAGGCAGGGTCTGATAACTGGCATTGGCCACAGCAAGATCCATCTGTGCAGCCTGGCTAACACCTGTAAGAAACAGCAAAGCCAGGCTTACCGTGAACTGCTCATACTCCTTTCGCATCATCTGTCCCTCAAAATGAATAACCGATATGTTGGTATATTAGCATTTCCTTATATTAATGCAAGACGATGCCAGGAAAATAGAAATTCTTATTGATGAATAAGATAGGGTTCAGGCAGGACTGGAGTCTGTAAATCAACCGTGCCTAACAATGGATATTACCTAGGTGCCGCATCTAATGCGGACGCAAATTAAACACCCCACTCAATCCAGATCATAAAGTGTGTGTGATGGTAATTCCAATGTCAGATTTTCGATTCTGCGCCCCAATAACAGAATACTTCCGGAACGACGAACTTCTCCATCATCAGAGAGAAATTCAAAACTGTAACTACGCTGGAAACGCATACGGCCTGCACTATCCCGACGCAGGCGCAGATGTTCCAGAGCAACAGTCTGATCCAGTAATAATGATTCGTTACGCTGACAGGCATTACGTGCTGCCCTAACGGCCCGTTCCCTGACTGACATCCCATCTAGCCAGAATGCGATCAGCGCCGCAAATCCTATAAATAATAAAAGATTACCCATACCCTGCTATACCACCCTGGTTACCTGTTGCCTGGTTTACATAAATAGTTTCCCTGAAACAAAGCTCGTGCCATGGCATAATAACCGCATATGAAATTTGACGTGACCTTTTAAGTGAAACAAGTAACTCTTGCCCGCCCTGATGACTGGCACCTGCACCTACGGGACGATGCAGTGATGGCATCTGTACTACCACATACCGCTGAGCGTTTTGCTCGCGCCATCGTAATGCCCAACCTTAGACCTCCTGTGACAACGACAGAACAGGCACAGGCCTATCGCCAGCGCATTATGGCCGCACTTCCAGCGAGGATGGACTTCAACCCATTGATGACTCTGTATCTCACGGACAATACGATGCCGGAAGAAATTACCAGAGCCAGTGAAAGCGGATTTATCAAGGCGGTAAAGCTCTATCCTGCGGGAGCCACTACCAATTCTGACTCAGGGCTGACTGATATTAACAAGGTCTACCCAAGCCTGGAGACAATGGCGAAACTGGGTATGCCCCTGCTGGTTCATGGTGAGGTCACTAATCCGGATATAGATGTATTTGACCGGGAGCGCATATTCCTCGACACAGTTCTACAACCACTGCTGGAGCGACTACCTGAGTTAAAACTGGTATTCGAGCATATCACCACTCGGGAAGCAGCCGACTTTGTGAATTCCACCCCTGATAATGTTGCCGCCAACATTACTCCTCAGCATCTGTTGTTGAATCGTAACGCCATGTTGGTGGGAGGTATTCATCCGCACAATTACTGTCTGCCAGTACTCAAACGGGAAACTCACCGAGAAGCACTGGTCAATGCAGCCACTTCAGGCAGCCATAAATTCTTCCTCGGTACGGATAGTGCCCCTCATAGCAAATCAGCGAAAGAATCCGCCTGTGGTTGTGCCGGCATTTATTCGGCCCACGGGGCCATCGAACTTTATGCAGAAGTTTTCGAACAAGCCAATGCTCTGGATAAACTGGAAGGATTCGCCAGTTTCCATGGTGCAGATTTTTACGGCCTGCCCCGCAATGAAGAGACCATTATCTTGAAAAAAGAACCCTGGAAAGTACCGGATACCTATCCTCTGGGTGAAGAAGTCATTGTCCCGTTTCGTGCGGGAGAAACTATCCACTGGCAGCTTACCCGCTAATAACCAGCATTAAATCCCTAACATCATTTACACACATTAAAGACAAGCAGCTTCTCTATGGATGAAATAAACACCCCTAACATTGCCCAACGCTTTCGTGGCTTTTTACCCGTTATTGTCGATGTTGAAACAGCAGGTTTTGAATCCAGGACTGATGCGTTATTGGAAATAGCTGCCGTCACTGTGACAATGGATGACCAAGGATTCTTTTCACGTGGTAAAACTCACGCCTGTCATGTTGAACCTTTTCCCGGTGCCAACATGGATGAAAAATCACTGGAATTTCTCGGCATTGATCCCTACCACCCTTTTCGCATAGCACTACCAGAACGCGAGGCCCTGGATGAGATTTTCATACCCGTCCGCGAAGAAGTGAACAAACAAGAATGTACCCGCGCCATCCTGGTGGGTCACAATCCTTTTTTTGATCTGGGTTTCGTCAAAGCCGCCGCCGCACGAACACGCTATAAGAAAAACCCATTCCACGCCTTCAGCACCTTTGATACAGCAACACTTGGTGGTTTAGTCTATGGGCAAACCGTACTCGCCAAAGCTGTACAGGCGGCAGGCATCGACTGGAATAATAATAAAGCACATTCTGCGATTTATGACGCCGAGCGAACCGCAGACTTGTTCTGTGAAATCGTTAATCGTTGGCAGGAATTATCTGTCCCTGCAGCTGAAGAGTCTCAATAGACTACTCAGCCACAGCAGACACCTCATTTAAAAAGCCCCTACTCAATCATCTTCCCAGCGACCATAGCCAGGTATTGAGATGTAGCGCTCGCTATAAAGACCTTCGGCTGCACGGGTATGGCATGCCTCGCAGCGTGACAAACTGCCCACTTTCGGGTTTCCTTCAACCATTTTCTTGCTTAACTCACGGTGCTCTTTCTTTAAATAGCCATCCTCGGTTATTCGCAAAGGCACATCCTTACTGGATAAGGATTTTGAAATTTTCCTGGAACGCTTGCGTGAAGATTTATCAGCAGATTCACTCACTACGTAATTAAGGAGCTCATCGTGAGCACGACTATCAAGCTCAGCATTATCACCAAAATGATCATCCAGAGAAGAAAACATTTTGCGCCATGAACGCTCAGGTAAAAGCCCCGGTTGATAAGCAAAGTGGCAGGCACCACATTCCTCCAGGTAAAGTTTATTGGTAACGGGTTCCACTCCCGGTTTTTTATTGCTGTTTGAGTCAGCAAAGGTGTAGGGCGACAAGCCCAGTATCCCGGCTAGTAAAATAATTTCATATGGTTTCATATTAACCTCTCTTGATCTCATTGTTTGATTAGGAACATCAGTAGATCACCTTTTTCCTGGGCTGAACATTCTCGCCCCAGGGTCCATTTACAATTACGCTTAAACCATTTCTCTATTTTTTTCTCGTCTGTAAATCTCTGTGAATTCACAGACGGTGCCAGAGGTTCAATAACTTTTCCTGTTTTCACGTGTTTGCTGGGCTTAGTTAGATCGTCAGAGTGACAGGTAGCACACTGCCTATCCTGGCCACCATCCTTGCTTGAGTATATTTTACCCCAGAATAGTTGACCTGCTTCAGCACTGAATGGCCCCGCGCCCTGTTGCTGATATGTATCAAGCAACACATCAACAGTAGATGCGGAAACTGTCTGTGAAAATAGAAATACTGCGATCACACTTGTACAACTTACTAATTCATATATTTTCATAATTCACCTCTTAAGTTTCCAACAAGTTCAATCAGGTATACGCATGGCTGAGTCCTGAAAAGTACCCTTGTCTGCGTCAAGGTGACAGGCTGCACAGTTGCCTTTGTTTTTCACATCAGGATGTTGCCAGGTAAGCTTCGATATACTTTCGTGCTTTTTCACCCAATAAGATGTTTCTGTAATCCGAAGAGGAATATCATCAATTGGTATTGATTTATTAATCTTCCATGCAAACTCAATCATGGTATTTTCTGCAGCATTATCTATTGCATAAGTGAGTAATTCGGAGAGCATACTATCATCAAGCCCAAGGTCATCACCAAAGTGATCAGCCTGGCCATTAAAAATAGCTACCCATGAACGTGCAGGCAAAAGGCTGGGATGGTAGGCTGAATGACAGTCGGAACACTCTTCAATCCAGGCTGCATTACCTGGAAGAGCGCTTTGCAAATAAGGGGTATAGGGTTTATCTGCTGATGCGCCCAGGTAACCCTGAAAGTAGACAGGTAAACTAACAACTATCACCAGGAACAAAAAAATGCCTAGTGATATAAATGATTTACTTGATCGACCTGAATCTTCCTTAAAGCCATCAAGCATGGCTCGTGCAAGATTCTCACGGTGCACGTAGCTTTCAACAATAACACCGCCAATATGAAAAGCAACTAATACGACCATCAGCCATGCGATATACATATGCACATCATGAAAAAACACACCGAGTGGAATACTGACCAGTTCTCTCATCGGTCCCTGACCTTCTTCACCACCGAGTACCATCAGGCCGGTCAAACAGAGTAATGCCGTCAACAAAAATAACAGGTATATTACCCAACTGCCGGCAGGGTTATGTCCTATATAATGCCGAGGTTTGCCCGTCAGCACTGTTCGCGCATAAGAGAACGCCTGCTTTGGGCTAAAACGAAAGCTGCCAAACCGTGAATAAGTTCCGCCGCAAAGACCCCAAATAAGTCGGAAGATCAAGAGCCCTGCCATCACATAACCTGCATAAGTATGTG
>DAOWII010000143.1 GCA_030640985.1 Chromatiales bacterium | reverse complement strand
TACTTGGTATTGTCGTTGGCTTTTCCGGATTGGTTCCCTATATTGGTGCTGCAGTAGTAACCTTGCCAGTATCGATACTTGCTTATTTCCAGTGGGGCTGGGGGCCAGAATTTGGTTGGCTTATCTTTGCCTATGGTGTAATTCAGGCACTGGATGGAAATGTATTGGTACCTTTGCTGTTCTCGGAAGTGGTTAATCTGCATCCGGTGGCGATTATTGTTGCCATTCTGGTATTTGGTGGCTTATGGGGTTTTTGGGGCGTGTTTTTTGCCATTCCTCTGGCGACGCTTGTGAGTGCGCTATTAACTGCCTGGCCAAGACCTAATGAGGATGAGGAGCTTGTCGAAGGCTAAGGTTTCTAGCCAAAAGTTTAACTACTGTGTAATACTTGGTGTCATAGAAGCCCTCCCATAAACGACTTTTTGTGAGTTAGTAATGAAGATTATCCCTTACTGTTTTTTCCTTTCGCTATTATTTACGGTCAGTATACCTGCATATTCGGCTCTAAATATTCACAGCAAGCATTGTTTGTATGGGTGCCCAAGTGGTTACTCCTTGAGTAGTGAACTTATTGTCAGGGAAAATTATGTACTTAATTTTAGTAAACGCACTCGTCTACCTGATTGGGTTGCGTTTAAATTAAAGAGGGCGGATATAGGAGATGCTCATAAAATTAACTGGACTGATGACCCCTTGCTAGCTGAGAGTGTGACGCTTGGATTCAGAGACTATTTTGATGCAGCTGACAAAGGTTTGTATGAACCAGGTTTCCTGGTGCCACTGGAAAATTTTTCTGCCGCTGATGATTGGCGCGAGGTTTATTATCTATCACAAGCCGTCCCGCTTAAACCTGCCTTGAAATCAGGGGCCTGGTTGAAACTGGATGAAAAAATCAGAGAGATCCTTAAGAGATCAATGGTGGCAGAAGTCTATGTAATGGCGGGAGCAGTATACGAAAGAAGTATGCCTCTATTACCCGGCACTGATAAGGCACATCAGGTACCGAGCGCTTATTGGAAGATTGTCAGTATGTATGATCCTCATGGACCTAAAACGGCCGCTTTTTATTTCGACCAAGCCTTGTCCAAAGATACTGATTATTGTAACCATATAGTGACTGTCCGTGGAATCGAACGATTAACAGGTTTAGATTTTTTCCATGCTGTATCTCCATCAAAAGTTGAATACCTGGAGACGGGCCCTTCACATATTGCCGGACATTTAGGTTGCAAGGGTGAGCATCATGATTAATCAAACCTTCCTTTGTGTGGGGATGATTTCTGTTCTGTTTCAAGGTGTTGGAGTTCTTCCTTAACTTTCTTGAGTCGGGCTTCTATGCGACTGCTGTAATAATCATCCTTATTTTCTTTTTCCTGTGCTATTTGCAGCTGCTCAATGGCCATGTGTAGTTCATTTCTTAGATAGTGATATTC
Source organism: Chromatiales bacterium (assembly GCA_030640985.1). Lineage (GTDB taxonomy): Bacteria > Pseudomonadota > Gammaproteobacteria > Thiohalomonadales > Thiohalomonadaceae > DAOWII01. The sequence goes on along the minus strand of DAOWII010000143.1, from coordinate 11,869 downwards.
CGCCCGCGCCAGTGCTGCGGCTGGTTTGTTTCCTAGTCGTCCCTCTGCCTGGGATAATAGCTTATAGGCTATAAATGAACTGTGGTTATAGCGGGTGAACTTATCCAGTAATGTACGAGCCTTCGTGGTTTTCTGCATGGTCAACAAAGCATTGGCGTAGTCCAGTGTTAGTGCTTCATTGCCGGGGTAGAGTTCCAGAGCTTTACGATATGTTTTTAGTGAGCTCTCATCATCCCCCGCGACCTGTTCTATATTTGCCTGGGCACGCAGGAAAGGTATTCGGCTGGAAGATTCGGCAACTAATTTATTTATCTCCATGCGTGCCAACTTAATTTCGCCACTTTTTTGAAGTGCCAGGGCATAAGAAAAACGAGTAGCGCTTTTGTTTTTATAGCGCCCCTGTTTTAAATCCGCATGCAAACGTTCGACTAGTTCCTGAGGGGCTTGACTGTGCATGACTAGCAGACGGGCCTTGATAAATTCATAATTTATATTCTGGGGAGGAGGGCGAAGGGGATATTGTTCGGCTCGGTTTTCTGAATCAGAAATACGTGAGGTGGTTACTGGGTGGCTGCGCAGGAATTCCGGTACGGTGCCATCGTAGTAGCGGCTTTCCTGCTGTAATCGTTTGAAGAATTCAGGCATGCTACGGGCATCAAAGCCTGCGAGTGCTAATAACTGGATACCTACACGATCAGCTTCTTTTTCATTGCCTCGGGTGAAGTCCAGTTGCATCTGAGTGCTGCCTGCGATTGAGGAGGCAATGACTGCTTCTGTTACATCAGGATCCCCCTTGCCAAAGATAATGGCGGCAAGAACGGCGGCGGTAATCGGCAAGTTCATTCGAGTAGCCTTTTCGAAGCTTCGCGCAATGTGACGCTGTGTAACGTGGGCGATTTCATGAGCGACCACTGCTGCCAACTCACTTTCAGTACGGCTTGCCAGTATCAGACCACTATGGATACCGATATAACCGCCGGGCAGGGCAAAGGCATTAATGCTGGGGTCATTAACGAGAAAAAAGTGAAATGGAGTGACTTCCTGTTCACTGGCGGAAAGCAGGTGTTGTCCCAGGCGCTGAATGTAAGTGGTGAGTTCCGGGTCTTCTATCAATGAGCCGGATTGTCGGAGTTGATATATTATTCTTTGACCAATACGCCGCTCTTCATCCGGACTGATGGTATTGGCAGTACTGTCACCCATGTCGGGCAGTGCAATACTACTGGCTGCCATGCATGACAATGGTGCCCATAGTGCAAGTATTGCCAACAGACGTATAATCGACGGTGAAAGTACAGATTTAGACAATATCAATGACTCGTTGCGGATTGTTTAGGGATGAAACTACCCCTGTTCATTAACTTTTGACCGATAGCATAACCCACCCGTTCCCTTACCAATAGTCCCATGTAATATTTTGGAGTAGCTGTGTTAATATGGTGGACAAACGATAGCGCGTTTGGTTCGCTTATTATTTTGGGAATGTAAGTCTGGAGAATTAAATAATGTTGAGTTTTGATCAAGAACTAGACCTGACCGGTCTTAATTGTCCACTGCCGATCCTGCGCACAAAAAAGGCGCTGGCAGGCGTAGAGCCTGGGCATGTTATCCGTATTATTACCTCTGATCCGGGTTCTCTTCGTGATTTTGAGGCCTTTGCCAAGCTAACGGTTCATGAGCTACTGGAATCGGGTGAAGACAATGAAAATTATTTTTTTCTGCTTAAACGCGGTGAATAGGTCGTCATAATCAATAATGAGAGAACTGTAATGGCTGAACAAAAGAAATTGGCAATTATCGCCACCAAGGGCACTCTGGATTGGGCCTATCCTCCCTTTATTCTGGCTTCGACAGCAGCGGCACTGGATTATGAAGTAAAGATTTTCTTCACCTTCTATGGACTGCAGTTATTGAAAAAAGATCTGACCCTGAAAATATCTCCTTTGGGTAACCCCGGGATGCCTATGCCTATGGGGATGGATAAATGGTTTCCTACGTTAGGCACTGCTTTGCCTGGCATGGAAGCGATAATGACCATGATGATGAAATCAAAAATGAAAAAGAAAGGTGTGGCGAGTATTGAGCAGTTGCGTGATATCTGTCTGGAATGTGATGTCACCATGATTGGCTGTGATATGACCGTGGATCTATTTGATATGAAACGCGATGATTTTATCGATGGCATTGAATCAGGTGGTGCGGCGACTTTCTTTGAATTTGCAGGGGAAGCGGATATCACACTGTATATCTAAATAAACTCCTTCAATACTATAGGCGTTTATTTTTACTACGTTCTAATCCCAATCCCCTTTTTCAATAAATAAAGACTGAAGCCATAGAGCACCGCTATAAACAGTATGATGATACTGTAGGCGATAGATAGGTCGATATCCGAAACCCCCAATAAGCCGTAGCGAAAGGCATTGACGATATACAGGATAGGGTTAAACATCGAAATATCCTGCCAGATGCCTGGCAAGAGTTGAATTGAGTAGAATACGCCTCCTAAGTAGGTAAGCGGTGTTAGTACAAAGGTGGGGATGATGGAGATGTCATCAAAGCTATTGGCGTATACCGCATTGATAAAGCCCCCCAGTGAAAACATGATCGCGGTGAGTATCATTACACTCAGTGCCACCCACAGATTATGTAGATGAATATCGGTGAAGAACGCTGCCACCACTGTAACGATGATCCCAACCACCAGTCCCCGTGCCACACCACCTGCTACATAACCGAGCAATATGAGCGAATGTGGAATGGGGGCAATCATCATTTCCTCCACGTAGTGACCAAATTTTGCGCCATAAAAACTGGAAACTACATTACCGTAACTATTGGTGAGAACGCCCATCATAATCAACCCGGGTACGATGTAGTCGATGTAGGCGTAACCATCGATGGGCGCCAGTTGGGAGCCGATCATCTTGCCGAAGATTAAAAAATATAGAGCGGTGGTGATCACCGGGGGGAAAACCGTCTGAATCCAGATGCGCGCAAAGCGGCGGATCTCTTTGCGCAAAATGGTAAGAAAGGCGATGCTATAGGTTTGTCCGTGACTGCTCATAATGTTGTTCCTGAACTTTCTACGAGATCAAGAAATAACTCTTCCAGGCGGTTGGCCTTGTTACGCATGGAAAGTATCTCAATACCTTTGTCGTTTAATTCCTTGAATACGGGGTTCAGCCCTTGTTCACGCTGCACCTCTACTTCCAGACAGTGGGGGTCTATAAGACGAGTGGGGTAGCCACAGCTAAGTTGGGGCGCTTCTTCAAGATTATTTTTCACATCGAGAATAAAGGTTTCCTTATTCAATTTATTGAGCAAGGTTTTAGTGTTGGCGTTCTCAATGATTTTACCTTGATCGATGATCGCCAGGTTTCGACACAGTTGTTCCGCTTCTTCGAGATAGTGAGTGGTGAGAATGATCGTGGTGCCTTTGGTATTCACTTCTTTGAGGAATTCCCACATGGATCGACGCAGTTCGATATCGACACCGGCTGTGGGTTCGTCAAGGATTAATAATTTTGGTTTATGTATTAGTGCACGAGCGATCATCAGCCGTCGTTTCATTCCACCGGAAAGCCGGCGTGCCATATTCCTGCGTTTTTCCCAGAGACCAAGAGACTTTAATGCCCACTCGCAACGGGGGCGTGCTTCTTTTAACGGAACACCGTAGTAACCGGCCTGGTTGAGAACCACTTCCTCAACGGGTTCAAACTGATTAAAGTTGAACTCCTGAGGCACCAGGCCAATACAGCGGCGTGCCGCCATGGCATTTTCCTCTATGTCATGACCGAATACTTCAACCTGCCCTGCAGTTTTGTTTACTAGTGCTGTAATGATTCCAATGGTGGTTGATTTACCTGCACCATTGGGACCAAGCAGGCCAAAGAAATCACCCTGTTGAACTTCAAGGTTTATCCCTTTAAGTGCTTCAAAGTTGTTGTTATAGACTTTCTTCAGTTCACTGATTTTAAGTGCTGTCGTCATGTATTGTTACGAGTGCCTTGTCATTTTTAGTGAGGGAATTACAGCGTAATAATTTCGAACGGGAGATTAGTATTTTCCAGAGTTTTGGCATCACTGATGACTGCCGTATTGGCTTTCTCTGGCTGTAGATACATTTCGGCTACCCGTTTCAGATCTTCCTGTTTTACCTCCAGGATCCGGGTGCGCAGGCGACGGCGTTGTTCCGGCGTGCGGCCATGCAGTGAGGCATGGAAGGCTTTCTTTGCCTCGCCAGCGGGAGAGCCGGGTTTATCGATACTGCTGATCACGCCGAGGATGGCTTCTTCAATGAGTCGCCATTGATGGTTGTTTTCCAGTAGCCACTGGAGGCTGTCATCAAAGTCCTTAAGGGTTTCTTCAAGGCGTGGGTCACGATAGGAATAAAAAAGAAATGCGCCTGAATCATAAGAGGCACCACCGCCGTAGGCACCGCCTTGTTCACGGATGGCTCGGTGCAGGTAGTTATTTCTCAGGAACCCTGCCAATACCATCAGTGCAGGCGCATCCTGATGTTCAGTTGCCACCGCCGGATAGGCGCGGGCACAGAAGTTTACCTGGGTGGAGGTTGCCCAGGCCTGTTGGATCTTCCCACTGGTTGTGACCGGTTTAAATGGATTGCAACTTGTGGCCGCTGGCACATCCTGCCAGCGATTCTGCAAAGTTGTTTCGACAGGGCTACGTTGGTCTTGCTCACCAATGAGTAATAGTTGGCGGGGTGCCTGAAGCAAGGCATCGCGCAATGCTGCAAGCTTTGCCGCAAATGCCTGCAGGCTTTCCTTTTGCTCAAGACTGTCGTCCAACTTTTTAAGGCGCTGGATCCCTGACAGACCATTCCAGTGATGATTGATGGCCGCTGCGGGGTAAATATTGCTACTGGCCGCCGACATCGCCAGCGCATGTCCACGGCTGGTGATGCCTTGTTCCTGGTGAAGTCGTTCCTGGGAAATGAGTTCTCGTAAACGATTCAGTTCATCAAAGCGTGCATTGGTTAACGTTTCATACAACAGTTCGGTCAGGGCTTCCTGGTTACGTGCCAGGGCCTTACCTGAAAGTACAAACACACCTGTGCTTTTCTGTATGTCATCAACTGTATTGCGTACCGTCACACGTGCACTAATGCTGCCGGTGACTGCGGATTGTAAAGACTGGGTGGCAAGATAGTCTCTACCGCCGCTGCCCACTTCAGTGAGGCAGTCACAAAAAAGCGGTAATAAATCAACCAAGTCACTACCCAGATCTGGAAGTTCGATAATCAGTTCCTGATAGATTAGACCATTGGTTCCCCGGGAGTACCAGCTGGCAGGCATGTTTGCCAATTGGCTGTTTTCACTTTCGGGAATAGGTAGATCCGCGGGAATATCTTCAAGGCCAACCTTGGGCAGCGCCTCAGGATCGTCCACACTATTCTGACGCTCGGCCAGTTTCGCAGCCAGTTCTATCACCTGAGTCTTTTCAGTATCGCTCATCGCTGCCTTCATCTCAGACAATCGGCGAGTCTCTGTGGCAAGACGCTTGCTGCTGAGTTCTGGATCCGGTGACATGGTCAGGCGAATTCGATGAGGGTTATCCAGCAGCTGTTGTGCCAGGCCTTTGATAAATGAAGGTTGCTGGATATTTTTTCGCAGCCCTTCAAGGATAGGATCGATATTGAGCATAGCGGCGGGATCCGCTCCATGAATCGCGGGATCCAGCGCTTGTAACATCAGGTGCAGACCATAGGGGTAACCATCGCCGCTGATCTCTCGTTGATGGATCTCCAGTTGGTGTAGAACAGCTTCTACCATTCCTTGATCGATACCGTTTTGTGCAACATCTTGCAGTACATCGAGGATCAGTTTTTCTACTGCATCGGCTTGTTCAGGGTTCGAGCCTTCTACACCACAGGCGAATACCATTTCACGGCTTGAATCCGACAATCCACATAGCGGCGAAGGGGCGCTTCCCAGGTCCGTGGTCTCCAGTGCATGTCGTAGTGGTGAAGCACCGTTGTCCAGCAATACGCCACTGAGTAAATGCGCCATCATCACTGCTTCCGGTTCGGTGCTTCTGTCCAATAACCATCCTAGTACGATGTGGGTTTTATTCTGCGTATCGGTCTCACCATCCAGAGCATACGTGTCGGTGGTCAATTGCGGAGCGTTGTAGCGCTGCTCATCGGGCACCTGAAGATCCAGAGTCTCGCGTTCAAAACCTTTCAGGGCAAGATCTTCGAAGCTGGCCTGGTGTTCATGGGCCGGGATATTACCAAAGGTCATGAATACAGCATTGGACGGATGGTAATGCCTGGCATGAAAGGCCTTGAGTTGTTCATACGTCAGATCTGGAATGTTGGCCGGTTCACCACCGCTGTTGTGGTGATAGGTGATGGTCGGAAACAGCTTTGATGTCAGGCTCTGCCACAGGCTTGAAACCGGTGAGCTCATGGCGCCCTTCATTTCATTAAACACAACGCCTTTGAACTCCAGATCCGTGTCCGAATTATCGGGCGTGGCAAATTCCACCCGGTGTCCTTCCTGGGCAAAGTCTAGTTCATTGAGACTGGGGAAGAATACCGCATCCAGGTAGACCTGTAACAGGTTGTCGAAATCCTTGCGGTTGCGACTGGCGAAAGGGTAGGCAGTCCAGTCGCTGGAGGTAAAGGCATTCATGAAGGTATTCAACGAACGGCGGGTCATCATAAAGAAGGGATCACGAACCGGGAAGCGTTGGCTACCACACAGGCTGGTATGTTCCAGAATATGAGCCACACCAGTGGAGTCCTGCGGTACAGTCAGAAAGGCCACCAGAAAGACATTCTGGTCATCCTCGGAGGATATGTGTAGATGCGTGGCACCGGTCTTGATGTGGCGGAATTCCTGTAACTCCACGTTCAACGAAGGGACACGGGTACTGCTTTTCCATTCAAAGGCTGGGTGACTTTCAGTTTTGCTCATATTTGTCCTGTAATCCATTTGGTGTTCAATGCTTATCACAATAGTCAAGTATACAAGGTCTGTCACATCCCGTGTGGAACGGTAGTGGAAAAAATGGGATTGATGGCCTCTATGAACGAAAGTGTGAATATTGGGTTGCCGGTGCTAAGCTAGCACCATGAGCGGACAGCAACATCGTAAACCCTATTTTACACGACAGGAATGGTCATGGGCATTTTACGACTGGGGGAACTCCGCCTATGCCCTCACTATTATGGCCGGGTTTTTCCCGGTTTTTTTTAAAGAATACTGGGGTGCCGGGTTGTCAGCCAGTGAAAGCACTTTCCATCTGGGAGTTGCTAACTCCATTGCGAGTCTGGTTATTGTTTTACTGGCCCCGGTGTTGGGTGCGATTGCTGACTGTATGGGTAAGCGTAAAAGTTTCCTGCTCTGTTTTGCCTTCCTCGGAATTGTAATGACAGCTATGCTGCCTATGGTAGAGCAGGGGAACTGGTGGCTTGCCGCAGCTGTTTACGTTGTTGCCAGTATTGGTTTTTCCGGCAGTGTCAGCTTTTACGACTCTCTGATTGTCCTTGTTACCCAGCCGAGCAGGCTGGACCTGATTTCTGCTGTGGGTTATGCCCTGGGGTATCTAGGTGGTGGGCTATTATTCTCAATTAATGTCTGGATGACTCTGAGTCCGCACACCTTCGGTCTAGCGGATGCAAGTGAAGCCATTCGCGTCTCTTTTGTTACCGTAGCGCTTTGGTGGGCGATATTTCTATTACCATTGGTCTTTTTTGTGAAAGAAAAAGACGGTCATGGGAAGAGTGTCGGTGCCTCAGTGAGCGCCGGTTTGCAGCAATTGCGCGATACTTTTCATGAAGTGCGTCGCTTACGACAGGTGTTTATTTTTCTCTGTGCCTATTGGTTATATATCGACGGGGTAGATACTATTGTTCGTATGGCCGTGGATTATGGCATGGCATTGGGTTTCCCTTCCAACAGTTTGATTGTAGCTTTGCTAATCACCCAATTCGTAGGTTTTCCTTCGGCGATTGCTTTTGGTTATCTAGGTAAGCGCCATGGCCCCAAAACTGGTATCTACATCGCCATTGCTGTGTACATCGCCGTGGTGTTCTGGGCCAGCCGGATGGAAGAGGTGATAGAGTTTTATGCCATGGCTATTGTCATTGGTCTGGTACAGGGAGGGATCCAATCTCTGAGTCGATCTTTATACGCACGTATTGTTCCGGTTGAAAAAAGTGGTGAGTTTTTTGGATTCTACAACATGTTAGGGAAGTTTGCGGCAGTGCTGGGACCGGTGATGGTAGGCTGGGTTAGTGTCGTAACCGGTGACCCTCGTCAGTCCATGTTGAGTTTGCTGTTCTTGTTTGTGTTAGGTGGCTGGTTGCTGACTAAGGTAGATGTAGAAAAAGGAAGCATTGCTGCACGGGCTTTGTAGTATCTATGGCAGCACAACAAGTGTTGTACCTGAATTATCATTGATTAATGATTTTCGCAATTTCTTCGTTAAGTTTTTCTGGTGTGAATGGTTTGGTGATAATGCCATTCATGCCCACATCCCTGCAGGTCATTAACTCTTCTTCCATGATGTTAGCAGTTAGAGCGATAATGGGTAAGTTTGCTTTGTCGAGATTGGTCATGGCACGTATGCTTCTTGTCGCCTCAATACCATCAAGTTCAGGCATATGTATATCCATGAGAATTAGATCATAGGTTTTATTATTGACTGCCTTGAGTGCTTCATGACCATTAACTGCTTCTGTTACATGATGACCTTCATAGGTCAATAGTGACGAAGCAACCTTGCGATTAATTTCAACATCTTCTACTAGCAGTATTTCGAGATTTCGTTTTGGTTTTTTAATGTCTATGGGTTTATCACTAGCTTCAATTAAATGCTCGTCTTTGGCGGGATTTAGTTCGATCTGAAATTTGAAAGTGCTGCCATGACCCGGTGTGCTTTCAAAGTCAATAGAACCATTCATTAATTCAATAAGTTGTTTGCAAATATTCAGTCCAAGGCCAGTGCCTCCATACTTTCTTGTGATGCTTGAATCGGCTTGTGTGAATTCGTCAAAAAGAAAGTCTTTTGTACTTTCTGCTATGCCAATACCTGTATCTACTACGCTAATTTCAAGATGTATTTTGTTCGCGGATGATGTGATATTAAGAATGCTGACAATGACACTTCCATGCTCGGTGAATTTGATGGCATTACCAATGAGGTTTTGCAGTACCTGTCGTAGTCTTACACTGTCTCCATTGACGACTAAGGGGATATCTTGTGGGATGATGACAGTAAGTTTGATTCCTTTTTCTTCAGCCCGATAAGACATGAGGAGCATGATGCTTTTGATTAGATCTTCAAGATTAAAGTCTTCATAGATGAGTGAAAGTTTTCCGGCGTCTATTTTTGAGAAATCCAGGATGTCGTTAAGGACAACAAGCAACATCTCTCCCGAATCTGAAATGGCCTCTATATAGTCTTGCTGCTGAGATGAAGGTTGGCTGCGCTGCAACAGGTGAGCCATACCCAATATGCCATTCAGTGGTGTTCTGATCTCATGACTCATGTTGGCCAGAAAAGCACTTTTCACTCTGGTAGCGGCTTCGGCAGCTTTCTCGCTTAGTTCCAGTTTATGTACCAACTCTGACACGGCAAGCCAGATAAAGATAATAACTAGCAAAAAAATGGTTGAGCCAATAATAAGCTTTTTTCTGATATCTCCACGGATTTGTTCAAAAAATAGTGAGCTGGCATAAATGGTCGCGATACCGACGAGCTCCGGGCTTGTTTCAGCGTATAACGGTACGTTAATGACAAAGCAAACATCACAGTTGACCTCTCCGCGGCTTATATTGAGGTTTCCTTCCGGTATATTTAATACCTCGTAGTCAAATTCCAGGGATACCCCAAGTGTAAAAGGCTGCTCTGTCTCTGTGTCAGTGAGCAGCAGGATCTCATTGAGCGCATTCGCCACGTTTTGTTTTGCATCCCGACTTAAGGCTGCCCGAAGGATGTTGTGTGATTGTGACTGCGCCAGCACACTGGCATTGGATTGCGCCTGAGAATAGAGTTTAGGTTCCAGTATTTTGATCCAGTATAGACTGACGAGGATGACCAGGCAGCCGGCAAGTGCCAGAAACAGGCCGGTAAGCCTGATATGTGATTTTGGGGTTTTACCCTGTGCTGGCGAATGCCTATTCATGTTTTTTCGCCACCTTGAGATAAAATGGCTTCAGGCTTATTTGTGATGCCTGGAGTGCAGGGCCATTGATATAGGGCAATATCCTGTCACTGATGTAAATGCCACCGAGAACGCCACGCTCTACATCGCCGCGAAACGGTGAAAAGAGTATTAATTCATGTGATTCGCTTAAGGAAATTACCGTGTTGATTTCACCATTGAGTTTTTCAGCCAGGAATAGCCCTGCCACTTCTTCCATGGATTGTTTGGTGAGCTCGGAAATGGAAGTTACTTTGATGAGGATGGGTATATCACGAATAGTCTCTATTTTACCGAGCTGTTCGGCCAGCTGGTTCGCGGGCTCCTTCCTGTCCCGGTAAACCATCAGCAATAGTAGCTTGCCGTCGCGGGTCTGTTTTTGACTGATTTCCTGGTCCGCGGCGAGCAGGGTGGGGAAGAGCTTGAGCCCCACCTGGATGCGCATGCGATCCTGTTCATCACCATAGAGAGTGGTGGGTAGCACGGTCAGGGAGGCAAGCAGCAACAATAGGCCGCTGCCTCCTGATAAAACCCCGCTCCCTGGTAATGAACGCATTAAGCCCCTCGCTTGTGGGATACTCTTCTAATAGCCGTAACTTATCTGGGCCCACCAGGTACGCCCGGGTCGGGGCATGTCATACTGGTAGGTATAGAAGCCTGGGCCGAAGTCTATGTAGGGTGCCGGCAGACGTACATCTTCATCGAAGATATTTTTAACGCCCAGGCGATAACTCAGCTTGTTCTTTCCCGCACTTATCATGTTAGCGGTCAGGTCGAAGGTATGCTGATCATCCATGTTCGGCCGGGGGTCAACACTCTCCCGGCTATAGCCCGTTATCCCGCGGTATTGCAGGGCCATATCCATGTTTCTATGAACCTGGGCGATGAGACCGATATTACCCAGCCAGCTGGAGGAGTTGGGCACCTGGGCTTTGCTGTCTGCCTCTTCGCTATCTATATAGGCCACATTGGCTGTCAGCTTGAGTCGGGAGCTGAGCCGCTGCTCCAGCTCCAGCTCCAGTCCCTGTACGGTTACATCAATTGGCAAGTAACCAACGGGGGGAGGTTCAAAGTTAATAGTGTCCTCGAGGTCGGAATGGAACAGGGTGGCGCGAACCTTGGAATTAGTTCCGTTATAGATGTAGCCCAGTTCACTGCTCTTGGCTATGGATGGCGTGGTGGTACTCGAAAGCTCATAAAAGGTGGGGGGACGGAAGGCATGGGCATACTGGGCCTTGAATATATGTTGGTCACTGCGGTGCCAGACGCCAGCCAGGCGGGGTGTGGTGCGGCTGCCAATATCGTCATAATTATCGTGGCGTAGCCCGGCGGTGATGATAAGATTATCGGCCAGTTTCATTTCATCCTGCAGGGTGAGGCTATATATACGTCGCTCTATACCTGCCGTCACCGGGTGCGAATAAACTACGGAGTCACTATCTACCAAAGAGGTGTTCAGCACCTTGGTTGTACTAAGTTCTGCACCGAGAAAGAGCTGGTGGTGCGCCCAACGTGACCACGCCAGACTGGCGCTGGCGAATGATTTCTCCTCTTCGTAAAATACATCCACGAAAACATCGGGGTTTGGAGGGTTAGGGTATGCGTATTGATCTTTCTTTACCTGCAAAAAACGTTGATAACCCAGTTTTGCTTCTGTTCGAAGGGTCGGGCTTACTTGTTTGTCATACTTGG
>DAOWII010000079.1 GCA_030640985.1 Chromatiales bacterium | reverse complement strand
GTTGCAGTAGTGAGAAAAGATGAGGCGCTGGACAATCTATCTCTGGTATTACTGGGTGCCGATACGCTAAGCCTGGAAAATGAGCGGCGCCTGGAAAGATACTATTCGTCGGTCCTATTGCAGCCACTTGATAAGACCATGCTGTTTAATGCTGTGCATGCAGCATGCAGCGAACATGAGCTGAATGAAAATGTTGTTCCGCTTGCTGAGTACTACAGGCAGACAAACAGTACAAGAGAGCTGAATATTCTGGTTGCCGAGGACAATGAAATAAACCAGAAGGTCTTAATTGAAATCCTGGGGCGAGCTGGCCACACTGTTCACATGGTTAATGATGGTGATCAGGCCCTGGATGCATTGACTGAAAATATCGGTGGCTATGACATAGTCATCATGGATATGAACATGCCGCATCGCAATGGGATTGAGGTGTTAAAAGCATTTCGTTTTTTTGATACGTCATCATCTCTTCCGTTTATCATGGTTACCGCTGATGCCACCCCTGAGACAATGAATGCGTGCCTTGCAGCTGGTGCAGATGCTTACATTACCAAACCCGTTGATGCGCGTGATTTGTTGGGAAAAATTGCTGGCCTGGTGAAGGAGAAGCAAGCGACGGGAGCGGCATCTTATCCTGCGGTTGTACTATCGTCAGGGCATGACACTGATAAGGGCTGGAGTGGGATTCTTAACAGGCAGGTGCTGGATAATCTCGCGACACTCGGCTCGGGTAAGCATTTCGTTGCAGGTCTGGTCGATGGCTTCAATCAGGACAGAAAAGAAATGCTGTCACGTGCGGATGCAGCGATTTCAGAAGAGGATTATCTGGGGTTCAGGGAAGTGCTCCACGCGCTGAAAGGGGCCGCCATGGAGCTGGGTGGTGTCGAGCTTGAGAGCTTGTGCAGTAAGGCTGAACAGTTGAAATCCTATGATATGTCCAGTGCATTGCCGGCTAATCATCTGGCACATATCAGGGAGGCATATAAAAGACTTGCTGGTGCGATGGATGGCTACCTGGCCCAGGAGCGTGATATTAAATAAGCTCACCCCGTAAAACTACGTGGGGTGAGCAAATCAGGCGCTCTGGAAATGCTTGTTAGCCAGCCGGTTATTTATTGTTCTGGCGGGTTACCAGACGCTCCATCATCCTTAAATCCCTTTTTTCAAGTTGCAGTGCTGCCTTAACCCAGAGTGTTGTGATATCTAATAACTCCTGGTAGGTAATCGGGTTGCAGATATCTTTCACTTCACGCATCGCACGGTAACCATTAGCAGCACGCTCAGCACGTTTGATATAATCAAGTACTGCCAGCTCGCCTTCTCCCTTTTCAGCAAGAATATCGACTACACCAAGTTCATGAAGTTCTTCAGCACTGTAGAGCTGACCGCTGAGAATCATCTGTTCAGCCTTTGAGCTTCCTACTCTTCGTGACAGCAGACTGTATGCACCCATGCCAGGAAAGAGATTGAACAGAATCTCAGGCAGCCCCATTTTGGTACCACGCTCCGCGATAAGCACATTACTGGACAGTGCCGCCTCAAAGCCGCCGCCAAGGGCGTCACCCTGAACCAGGGAGATGGTGGTCAGATCGCGCTCGAGGTGCACAATATTCTGGTAGAGAACATTGATGCAGGCCTTGGCATAGTCGAGCAAACCATCGTAATTGCCATCCTCGATTAAACCTCGAAACAAATTGAGATCACCACCAAGATTGAAGGCCCCCTCAACATTGGAGGCCAGTACCAGGTAGCGATAATCCCGGCCGTTTTCCTGTTCATACTTTACCTGTGAAAACCAGTTATCAATGTCCTGCAACAGTGTCGGAGTGAAGCAAGGACGTGGGGAGGCGTGCATGTAATACCAGCCCAATTTATGTTTTTCCTCATAGTGTGTCGTGAGGTGACTGTATTCACCGCTTTCTTCTCTTATTTTAGGTGTTATCTGATTGGCTAAGCTAATCATTGTGGAGCTCCTTTTTGAATGAAATAGTAGATGTTGAATAAGCATTTTGTTTATATCACATATGTGTATATATCAAACATAATTTAAATCACAAATGCTGAAATTAATGGGGTCTACGGGCTAAAAGGGGACGGAGGAATAAAAAATGAACAGTTGGATGGATTGAGCAAAATTTAATCCCGTCATCCCTTTTATTTCGGGATACTTGCACCCAAACAATCGGGTACTTGCACCCTCTGAACCGGGCACTTGCACCGCTTCTCGCAGTATGGATATACTGGATATGTTAGTAAAATCTGTATCTTATAGCATTGATGTATTACTTGAAGAATTCGAACCTTTGTTTAAACCCTATCTGCACGAGAAACATATTTTCCAGGACTATATGGCTTAATAAAAAAAGGGCCGATGACACATGTCATCGGCCCTTTTTAATTACCACATTTATTAGCTGGTTAATAGAACTTATTTTGCTCCCTGATGGTCACCGTGTTAGAACCGAATAAGACATTATTGGTCTCGTCGCTTTCTGCGATAATCTCCTGTTGATCGGCGATGGCGTAAATGTAATATTCTCCAAGCGGTATACGACCCCAAATCTGCAACTCAACCTCATAGGTTCTACTTGTTTTCCCGGGCAAATTCGTGATTGTTACTGTTGCCATTCTATGGTCATCACTCGAAACGACAGTATCGCTAGAGAAGTAGATGCTATTCCAGACATTGCCTGTGGCGGTAGCCCAGTCAAGGTTTTCAATGGTGATCATCACTGGATGGTATGCTCCCCGCCTGGTGCGACGTCCAGTCTCTAATGCTGAGACAGTGAGATCAGCCGTTTGCCCCGGAATCGGGTATTCGATGGTCGCGATATCTGCTGTAGAGCCCGTTTTGAAGAATTCATCCCTCACCGTCAACATGACGGTATAGGCACCCGGGTTAGCATAGGTGTGTGTTACATCTCGACTGATAGAACAGTATTCTGGTGATTGATCACCAAAGTTGTAGC
>DAOWII010000192.1 GCA_030640985.1 Chromatiales bacterium | reverse complement strand
GGCCTGGGTTCAAAAATGGGTTTTGACGCCACCAACAAATGGCCGGGGGAAACCACTCGCGAATGGGGCACCCCCATCGTAATGGATGAATCAGTGAAAACACGAGTGGATGAGCTCTGGGATGAGCTAGGAATATTTGAAAAATCTGAAGCACCTTAGATAACTGATACAACAGCAGAGAGCGAACTTAAAAGCTATGTCCAACCATACTACAAAGCCAGAAAAAAACTTTAACGCCCCACTGGAAAAAGCCTTCGACAAGGTCGTCACGCCTTTTGAAGAGTTTATTCATGATGAGGCTGCCAGTGGTCTGTTACTAATGGCCTGCGCACTCATTGCCCTGGTGATTGCCAATACCGCCCTGCTTCACAGTTATGAACATATTCTCCACCTGCCCGTAGGTTTCAGTATCGGCGAGTGGGGCCTGGAAAAAAGCCTGCACCACTGGATCAACGATGGCCTGATGGCTCTGTTCTTCTTTGTGGTTGGACTGGAAATTAAACGTGAGATCCTGGTGGGTGAACTTTCCGATCCGAAGCAGGCCAGCCTGCCGATCATTGCTGCCTTTGGAGGCATGATCATACCGGCGCTATTTTATTTTGCTATCAACCCAGAGGGTGATGCGGCCATTGGCTGGGGTATCCCCATGGCCACGGACATCGCCTTTGCTGTTGGCGTGCTGGTGTTGCTGGGCAACCGTATCCCTAAAACCCTGATCACCTTTCTGGTGGCCCTGGCCATTGTTGACGATCTGGGTGGTGTGATGGTTATTGCCCTGTTCTATACCGAGACGATTACCTACTCCGCCCTGGCCGTTGCCGGAGGTCTGGTGGTATTGCTTATTCTTCTTAATCTCTTCGGCATACGTACCCCGCTACCCTATTTTCTGCTGGGTGCCCTGTTGTGGCTGGCAATGCTTAAGTCCGGTATCCACGCAACCCTTGCCGGCGTCATCACCGCTCTGACCATCCCTGCCACACCGAAATATGATCCCACAGTATTCAGTAAGCTCGCCCACCGACTGTTGAATAAATTTGATGCCAGTTACCGACCCGGTGAAAGCATTATGCGTAACGATGAGCAACGCTCCATCCTGCAAACATTTGAGAATGGCGTACACCTGGTGGAGACCCCATTGCAGCGACTGGAACACAGCATGCACCTGTGGGTTGCCTTTTTGATCGTGCCACTATTTGCCCTGGCCAATGCAGGCATCCCCATCAATTTCTCACAACTAGATAGTGACCTTAGCCACCCTGTAGCACTGGGCGTGATGGCAGGTCTGATATTAGGCAAGCTCATTGGCATCGCCGGTGTCTCCTGGGTCGCGATTAAACTCGGCTTTGGCCGTCTGCCTGCCGGCACCAACTTCAATCAGATCATCGGCGTTTCATTACTGGGTGGTATCGGCTTCACCATGTCCATATTCATCGCCGAACTCGGTTTCAAAGGCAGCGCAGAATATCTGTTAATGGCCAAGACCGGCGTTTTATTTGCATCACTGTTTGCCGGGGTGGTCGGCTATTTGTGGTTGTTAAAATGTTCTCCCCGTACCAGCAAATGAATGAAGTTAGAACACGAACTTTTCTAACGTAGTAAAAGTCAGGTTACCGGACAGCCTGTTTAATATAATTGTCCGCCCACTTAAATAAAGGTGACATGCGATGAAACACTCTATACCTCAATTAACTGGATTGCTTTTATCACTTCTATTTCTATCGTTCGCCAACAGTTCAATGGCGGCCGATAGAGAGTACTCCACCCACCACAAAATGGGACACGACAAGGCTACGCACAGGCCCATGCAGCAAAAAAGCAAGGGTGGCCACTTTTTTGGCAGTCACTGGAAACAGACCCTCAGCGACAAGCAAAAGGCCAAAATTGATAAAATGCATCTTGAGCTGAAAAAGGATATTACCCCGCTGCGGGCGAAGTCCGATCTTGCCAAAGCCGAACTGAATCAACTGGTCGTCTCAGACAAGACTGACACTCAGGCGATTAACAAAAAAATTGATAAGATTGCGGCCCTAAAAGGCGAGCTTATGAAGAAGCGTTATGCGCACATAATCGAAATGCGTACCGTACTTACGTCAGAACAGTTGATCTCTTTTGACATGGGCTTGCTCTCTGGGAAACACGATAAGGCTAAACACCGAAAACACTGAGTAACTATCAACTAAAAGATAGCACTCAGCTTATTTTATCCGCACGGTGGAAAATCAAACCATCGTGCGGATACGAAAGTCCACCCATTAATACATCGGCAGCTCCACTTCCTTAAACATTGCTTCCACTTCCTGCTTGTCTTTCAGGCTCATGGCCTGATCGACGGCATCCCTTGTCAAATGTGGCGCCAGTAACTCAATAAAGTCATACATATAGGTGCGTAGAAAACTGTTACGGCGTAATCCGATTTTGGCGGTACTACTAGCGAAGAGGTGCCCTGCATCCAGTGCCACCAGATCTTTATCCAGTTCCGGCTCGTAAGCCATTTTGGCAACTACCCCCACACCCAGACCGGCACGGACGTAGGTCTTGATAACATCAGCATCCGTGGCAGTGAATACGATATTAGGTTGTAAGCCTGCATCATTAAAGGCATCATCCAGCAGATAACGTCCAGTAAAACCCAGCACGTAGGTAACGATGGGATGCTCGGCCACTGCCTCGAGGGTTAATGATTTTATCTTTGTCAGCGGATGACCTTTAGGCACCACCACGCAACGGTTCCAGTGATAACAGGGCAGCATCACAATGTCTTCAAACAACTCCATTGCTTCAGTAGCGATGGCAAAGTCCACCTCACCCTTGGCCGCCTGTTCGGCAATCTGTACCGGTGAACCCTGATGCATATGCAAGCTCACTTCAGGATAACGCTGGATAAAGCTCTTAATAACTGCGGGTAGTTTGTAGCGTGCCTGGGTATGGGTAGTAGCAATGGTAAGATCCCCCCGACGCTGATCACTAAACTCACCGGCCACCTGTTTGATGTTACCCACCTCTCCAAGAATACGTCCGGCCATCTCCACCACAGCCTGTCCGGCGGGGGTAATATGAGAGAGATGCTTGCCGCTGCGGGCGAAGATCTGTACCCCAAGTTCCTCTTCCAATAGACGAATCTGCTTACTTACCCCCGGTTGAGAGGTATACAGGGCTTCTGCCGTGGCTGAAATATTGAGCCCGCGCTGGGATACTTCCCAGATATAACGCAGTTGTTGAAGTTTCATTCAGACCTCTTTTCTGGCAAATAAACCATATAACGTGTGGTTATACTAATAGAATAATCACATACTATTACGAATAAGCAAGCTCTGCTACCCTATGCATCCCTGAGCAGCATTGAAATAATGCCCTTTTGCCGCATAATGCGGGTGATGGAGCCTTTCTTTCTGTACGTAATTACTGAACGGAACTGACTATGCCCTTATCAAGCCAACAGATACAGCAACTGGCCACTGAATATGCCAATCGTGGCCCGCGGGAGATCCTGCGCCTGGCACTGGAGAGTTACGACGATATCGCCATCTCCTTCAGTGGCGCAGAAGATGTGGTGCTCATCGATCTGGCTGTCAAACTGAACAAAGACATTCGGGTGTTTTCACTGGACACGGGCCGCCTGCATTCTGAGACCTACCGCTTTATTGAAGAGGTACGCGATCACTACGGTATTAACATCGAAGTGCTC
>DAOWII010000042.1 GCA_030640985.1 Chromatiales bacterium | reverse complement strand
TCGATCTCTTCGATGATAGATGGCTGGTTAATGAGCTCCAGGATTTCATTGACCTCGTTAAATTGTTTTTGCAAAGGAACCAGGGTTTTTTCCAGTTCGGCGATGCGTGTTTCCAAAGTGTCCCGGGACTCATTAATCTTGCGCAGGTTCTCCAGACGGGTATCCATTTGATCCTTGAGTTCCACCATTTGTTTGATCAGGGGGGACATCACGGCCTTGCTCCAGTGTTCCGCATCCTTGTGCGCCGTGAAGAAAACATTACGAGCGTGGCTGACCAGAGAGATAAAGAACTTTTTGATTACGAAAGATTGTTCTGTCGCCACTGTTACCGGGCTGTTGCGGAAGGCCTCGGCTTCCTGTTGCAGCTTTTGGAAGTCTTCCAGGTATTTTTTGGTGGTATATAGTGCGGGCTTAACCTCGGGGATGTTATATTCTGCCTGGAATTTTCGGTAGACCGTAAACACCAGACGGTTGAGCTGGTCTGAATACGCGGTGACTTCATCCAGTTGTCCCTTGATGCCATCGAAAAAAGTTTTCATACCCAGTTTCATGCCGTGGGTGGTCCAGCTATCACTCATAGCTTTGCGGGTTTCAGCTACCAGTTTGTCCACTTCAGCCAGACTGAGCATGAACAGTAGTTTTTGACTCTGTTCGGTGAGGCTTTTTTTATTGGCACGGAAGCTTTCTACATTTTTGTGGTAGGCCACCTGTTCCTCACGGGTCTTTTTCATCAGGTGTTCGATAACGTCATTATTTTTGTCGCTGAGGCCTCCCAGTTCTTTTAGTTGTTGCGTGGTGGCATTCAGGCGCGAACGGAGCAGGCCATGGGATTGCTTGACCATACCGCCGATTTCATTGGTGACGTGCTCACGTACCAGGCGTTGTTTTTCAGGCAGAATGTCATTGCTCAGAATATTTTCCAGGTGGAGGATATTGCTTCTGTCCATAAGCTCCTGATCGTGACGAATTTTGGCTAGCAAGCCTTTCTGCGCTGAGACCGGCACCACGGCGTTGGCCTCAATGCCCAATGTTTGTGCAGCATTCTGGCACTGAGCCGTAACCGTGCGTTCAATGCTGGTTTCATCCTTAAGTTCATCCCACAAGGTATCAATTTTGTTTAATACGACGATCAATCCCTTTTCATTTTTGTTACGCAGAGGTTTTACATTGGTCTGCCACATTTCCTGGTCAGATTTGGTTACACCGGTGTCTGCTGCCAGAACAAATATGACGGCCTGGGCATTGGGCAGCATGTTGATGGTTAACTCTGGTTCACTACCGAGGGCATTTAGTCCCGGCGTGTCGAGGATAACCAGCCCTTGTTTAAGCAGTGGGTGAGGAAAACTGATCAGGGCATGTCGCCACATGGGTACATCGATGGTCTTGGGTACGGTGCCATCGGGTGAATGCAGGTGTAGGTCGGCTTCACTGTACAAACCCAGGTCTCGAGCCTCTGCGAGGGGGACTGGCTTGGTCTTGACTATCTCCTGGAAGGCTTCGGCCATGCTTTCCGGTGAATCCAGTTGTAGTTCAATCTGGGTCCAGTGGATGGGATCATCTTTGAGTTCGGTTATGCTGGTGTCTTCCTTGCGGCTTTCGATGGGCAGCAGGCGGATATAGGCGTGCTGGTGCTCATTGTCATAAAATAACTCCGTGGGACACATGGTGGTACGTCCTGCTTCCGATGGCAACAGGCGACGGTCGTATTCTGAGAAAAAGATGGCGTTGATTAATTCGGTCTTACCACGGGCAAACTCGGCGACAAAAGCAATGGTCAGACGGTCAGAGCGCAGGGCCCCGAGTATTTCAAAGATGCGAAGTTCATCTTCAGGATCACCCATTTCATTTTCATCCAGCCACGTCTGGTAACGCTGAATGGCATCAGCAAGGCCTTCCTTCCATTGACCAAAGGCCTGCATCTGTTCGTCAAATCGTTTCTCAGTCATGTTTTTTATCCAGGAGTAAGTCCATGCCTACTTCGTTAATTATGGTGTATGTCTCCATCCATGACGGGACGTTTGCTTTCTCAATCCCTTAATAGTTATACACTTATTCACATTGCGCCACTAATATATTGAATATTTTAGCAATGCTGCACAATTAGACAACGGTTTTTAGGTGTTTTTTACTCTGCAGACGGGATTTTCGCCGCTTCCGGGAGGTATCGGGGCTGTTTAATCCTGAGGCGCTTATCCCGCCCGGATTCACCACCTAGCAGCGTTATGTCGGCCTTGGTCACACCAAAGGCCCTGGCCAGGAATTTTTGCAGGTGGACATTCGCCTTGCCGTCCACTGGTGGCGCGGTAATACGTACTTTCAACTGCTCTCCATGGGGGCCAACGATTTCGTTGTGGCTGGCCCGGGGTTGAACCCTGATGAATAACAGTAGATCACCGTTCTGCCATTGATACCACTTCAGTGAATTAATCAGAGTTACTTAACCGATACGAATGAGATAAATGAGTGGTGGCATCACCAGCATTTTAAGTATCTGTAAACCGACAAGGGCTAGCAGAGGAGAAAGATCGAAGCCGGAGATTACTGGCATCATTCTTCTTATTGGCCGGAGTATGGGTTCGTTGAGGCCATGCAGTATTACTGTGACCGGGTTATATGTTCCTGGATTAACCCAGCTGAGGATGACATGAATCAGGATGGAGAAAATAAACACATTAAAAACCAGTGCAACCAGTTCACTGATGGCCCACAGCCCTATGCCAGCGGTGCTTGTCGCATATAGCAGGGAGCCGAAGGGCATCTCCAGTAGTCTCAGGATCAGTCCTAGCAGTGACTGTAGAAGCAGCATCAGGACAACAGAGGCGAAATCGATTCCCCACAGGCCGGGAATAACCCGTCGCAAGGGGCGCAGGCCAGGGTTGGTGGCTTTGACCAGAAATTGGGAAATGGGGTTATAGAAATCTACACCCACCCGTGCCAGCAGAAAACGCAGCATGATGAGCAAAATATACAGGCCGAATACGGTGGATATCAGGAAAGCCAGGGGTTGTGCAAGGTAATTTCCCATTAGTCTTGTTCCCCGAGTTGTTGTGCAAGTGTTTGTGAACGATCACGAGCGGCGGTAAGTGCTCGTTCAAACAGGCTACGGATGTCATCTGTTTCAAAACTTTTTATCGCTTGTTCTGTGGTACCACCAGGAGAGGTGACTCGCTGCCGCAGGGTGCTGGTTGATTCAGGGCTTTCCAGGGCCATCTTGGCGGCGCCAAAGGCAGTTTGCAGGGTGAGCAGACGAGCGGCTTCTGGATTCAGTCCCAGTTTTTTCCCTGCGGCTTCCATCGCCTCCATCATCAGGAAAAAATAGGCAGGTCCGCTGCCGGAGACTGCGGTGACGGCATCCATCAGGGATTCTTTCTCCAGCCACAACGTTAGGCCCACGGCACGTAAGATGGTCTCGGCTTGCTCTCGTTGCGACTCGGTCACTTCAGTATTGGCACACAGGCCGGTGGCACCACTTTGTACCAGGGCCGGTGTATTGGGCATGGCGCGTACAATCGCCATCTGCCCTCCTAGCCAGCTTTGCATATCATTAATCAGAACACCGGCCGCGATAGAAATGAGCAAGGGACGGGTGGCTTGTACCGTGTTGGCGATTTCCTTGCATACCTGGGCCAGTAGCTGAGGTTTCACCGCCAGCACGACCACGTCAACTGATGCGGCCAGGGCGTTATTATCCTCAACGGCATGTATAGAAAAATGGCTGGCCAGTTGTGCACGCTGTTCTTTATCGGGTTCGGCGACCCAAATGTCATCGGGTTTGCAGCCGTCATGAATGAGCCCGCCAATGAGACAGCTGGCCATATTGCCGCCACCGATGAATCCGATTGTTGTTTTCATAAGCGTTCTTAATATTATGTGTGGGTAAAATCAGGAACTACAAGCATAACCATTGGTTGCTGGCGATGCCATAGACTTATTCAGAGGCTCCCTGGGATCTAGGGCCAAAAATTGCGCTGCCAACACGCACAATGGTGCTGCCTTCGGCGATGGCGGCTTCAAGGTCATCGGACATTCCCATGGAGAGTGTATCCAGTTGATAGCCAGCCTGGTTTAAACTTTCAAGCATCTCCCGCAGCGGCCGAAAGGACTTGCGTTGTTGTGTCATATTCTTGCCGGGGGCTGGAATGGTCATTAAGCCTCGCAGCTTGATGCCTGGTAGTTTATTCACTGTGGCTACCAGGGATGGGACATCATCAAGCGGTATGCCGCTTTTACTGGCCTCGTCACTGATATTTACCTGCAAACAGATATTCAGTGGTGGCATCCCGACGGGGCGTTGTGCACTGAGTCGTTGGGCAATTTTAAGGCGATC
>DAOWII010000113.1 GCA_030640985.1 Chromatiales bacterium | reverse complement strand
CTCGGCCAGTTCTTCAAACTTGCTTCCCTTGTCCAGTTTTTTGATTAATTCGTTTGCTTCTTTCTCAGTTTTTACCAGAATGTGTCTTGCCTTGTATTCCTGGGGGGATATGCTTCCAATACGTTCCTCATATTCGGCTCGCATCTGCTTCTCAGTGATGGGGTTCTTTTCCAGGTGCTGACGAACGGAGGCATTAACGAGTACACGTAGTTTAATGTTTGCCAGTTCTTTCTTTATTTCGGCATCTTTGTGCAAGCCCTTGGCCAGTGCATCCTGATGCACCAGTTCCCGGCTGATAAGACCGTCAATAATGCGACTACGATCCTGGGCCTCATCAGCACCCATATTTTGTTCCCGGATGTAGCTGTCGATATCAGACTGGTACAGGCTGGTGCCATTGACCGTAGCGATCGTTTTTTCTGCATAACTGGGGGCTGATGTCAGTCCGGCTGTCATACCGATGATCATGCCGAGGATAGACAGTTTGGATTTAATAGTCATGATGTTTCCTTATTGTAGTCTTTGGTAGAATTTAATTAATTTCTTCGGGGGTTCTTGCATCGATGCTGAGTGCGTGGATTTCATTTTGCATCAGATTATCCAGAGCAGCGTAAACCATACGGTGGCGTTCAATCAAACTTTTTCCGTCAAAATCCTGTGACACGATTCTCACTGTGAAATGTCCGGCACCACCGGCACTGGCATGGCCGACGTGCATATGGCTGTCATCGATGATTTCCAGTTGTCCACCGGTGAAGTTTGCACTGAGCTTTTCACGGATGGTCGCTACCCGCTGTTCACCGATACTGGTATTCATGGCAAAACCTTTTTGAATGGTTTGACGACCACTTGTTTATAGACACCTGCTGCTACATAGGGATCTGCATCGGCCCATTGTTGGGCGGCTTGCAGCGAGTCAAACTCAGCCACTATCAGGCTGCCGGTGAAACCTGCAGGCCCTGGGTCTTCGCTGTCGTTGGCAGGGTGAGGACCGGCGAGTAGTAGACGACCTTCTGACTTGAGTTGTTGCAGACGCTCCAGATGAGCAGGACGTGCCTGCAGGCGTTTTTCCAGAGCATTATCAATATCTTCGGAAATAATGGCGTAATACATGCCTATTTTGTCTCCGGTTCTTCTTTTATATGTTTAGCCAGATAGAAGGCTTGCCCCAGAACGAAGGCCAGGGTCAGGCCCATCATTCCGAATAGCTTGAAGTTCACCCAGTTCTCTTCCATTTCCTGGGCCTGATGACAGAGCTCCAGCAGTGAACCATTTAATTCATCGACACAGGTGGCGAGATCGACGCCATAGCCTGCGGTGGTATTTAGCAGGGTTTCGGCCTGGAAATAAAAGTTGGCCACATACAGATTTGCAAAACCCATGGCGATAAAAAACAGAACCCAGCTGATATTTAGTCGCATCCAGACTCCCGAAGGTGCTTCCACTGCGTGGCTCATCATTCTTTCCACTAGCGGTTTTTTACCAATAAACATGCTACCGAGGAAGACAACAGCAAACAGCCAGTTGATGGCGGTTGGCTTCCACATAATGAAGGCTTTGTCCTGCAAGATCAGGGTGGCGCCGCCCAGCACCACTAGCAGGCCAAGGGTGATGAGGTGCATGTTTTCGAAGCGCCGGTGTTTCAACCAATGGACGCCTACCTGGACAAAGGACGAAGCGATGGCAACGGCGGTCGCCACATAGATGCCGTAGAGTTTATAGGCGATGAAAAACAGCAGGATGGGGAAGAAGTCGGATAAAAATTTCATGGATATATAACTATGGTGTCTGGTTTTTTATGAAGCGGGTGACTTTAGCATAATATTAATCGAGCCAGGTACTTTAGTATCGGTAAGTGAGCCATAGATACTATAGACGTGTCCAGCGTCTCCCCGTGCTAAAATGGCTCGCTTATGTCATTACTTTACGATTTACACAGCCATTCCCTTGCTTCCGATGGCACTCTGAGTCCCACTGAGTTGGTTAATCGCGCCCATGCCGCTGGCGTGGATGTGCTGGCGTTGACCGATCATGACGAGACCGCCGGACTGGCTGAGGCGAATATCGCCGCCAAAGAACACGGAATAACACTGGTGCCGGGGGTTGAGGTATCCGTGACCTGGGGCAAGAGTACTGTACATCT
>DAOWII010000051.1 GCA_030640985.1 Chromatiales bacterium | reverse complement strand
TGTTTGAGCAGGCGGTTGCAAGCGGTGGATTTGATGGTGCTGCCTTCGGACCCATCAAGCGGGTCACCTTCGGCAGTGGTTATGTTCGTCAATCATTGCTGGAGTGTTTCCAGGAGAATCTGGAGCATTACCCTATCCTGTTGCCGGCCTTGGATGATGCCCCTGAAGATGAATTTCATCACTTGCGCCTCCATAATGGAACCATCTGGCGCTGGAACCGACCGTTGATTGGTTTTGATGAGGACGGCACACCTCATTTGCGCATTGAGCATCGCGTGGTTTCAGCAGGGCCAACCGTGGTGGATAGTATTGCCAATGCGGCTTTTTATTACGGTCTGGTCTATGTATTAGCAGAGCAGGATATTGTGCCGGAGTCCCGGTTGGACTTTGCCCAGGCTCGGGATAACTTTTATGGGGCCGCTCGTCACAGCATAAATGCAACGGTCACCTGGCTTGATGGTGAGCAGTTGGGTATGACTGAGTTACTAAAAGGCCGTTTGTTACCCATGGCCAGAGAGGGTTTGCAGGCGTTGGGTTGCGATAGCACAGACATAGACACATACCTGGGTATTATTGAAGCACGCCTCGATAAGCGTCAGACAGGAGCTGCCTGGCAATTGGCCTGGCTGGATACCCATGGGGATGATTTGGCAAGACTGGTCGCCACCTATCGAAGACAGCAAAATAGTGGCCTGGCCGTGCACGAATGGCCTGTTTAGTGCGTAGTAAAGCAGTACATCGAAAGAAGTAGAGAGTAAATGAATAGCATGTTAACTATTATTGAGCAGCTTCCTGAAAACCTGTTGCAGCAATCTGCAAGTGCTTTGCATGAGATATTAAATGGCCCGACTCTGATCCATCTTTCAGGACGGCAGCCGCGCCCATTATTTGTTTCCGTTTTATTGCATGGTAATGAAGATACTGGTTGGGAGGCGGTGCGCAGTTTGTTATTAAAGTATGTAGACAAATCTTTGCCACGTGCCATCTCACTGTTCATTGGTAATGTTGAAGCCGCTCGTTGTGATATGCGTCGTCTTGATGGGCAGCCGGATTACAACCGGGTGTGGCAGGGAGAGGGGACGGCGGAACACGCGATCATGCAGCAGGTTGTAAGTGAAATGACCTCTCGTGATGTTTTTGCCAGTATTGATATTCATAATAATACCGGCCTTAACCCCCATTATGCTTGTGTGAACCGGCTGGAACAGAGGTTTTTTCATCTAGCCACTTTATTTAGTCGCACCGTGGTTTATTTCACCAAGCCGGAAGGGGTGCAGTCCATGGCGTTC
Organism: Chromatiales bacterium; assembly: GCA_030640985.1. Classification (GTDB taxonomy): domain Bacteria; phylum Pseudomonadota; class Gammaproteobacteria; order Thiohalomonadales; family Thiohalomonadaceae; genus DAOWII01. The sequence continues at coordinate 2,340 of DAOWII010000051.1, read as the reverse complement.
GCAGAGCTTTGTCCCGCAGCAACGGTGGAGTGTGGGAAACCGGGGCAACAATACGGCGTTGAACATGCAAGGGACTTTATTGACGCCGCTTTGCATCTGGTTGAGTTTCCGAAACATGAGGTGGCAAGTCATGATTATGATCTATTCCATACGGTTGCCATTGTGAAGGTTCCAGATGAGGTGGTATTCGGTTTTGATGACTCTGGTTTTAATCGCCATGGCCATGAAAGTAATGGAAGCCAAATAAATTTCCGCACAGATCTGGATAGGCTTAACTTCAGGGAACTTCCCGCCGGGACGTCTTTTGCCATGGTAAAAGATGGCGTATTTCCGTTACAGGCCTGGAATGAGCAGGGAGATGATGTGGCCAGTAATTATTTCACTATCAAGGATGGTGAGCTGTGTTTGCGTCAATCGGTGATGCCTTCCATGCTGACACTGGATGAGCGTGTTATTCGTCAGGACTGTCTTTGTTATTTAATGGAACGAATGCCTGTTAACGAACAGTTATTGGTTGAAGATGTTGGTTGAAAAGGTTGACGCCAATATTTTATTGGCTGTTATTAACAGGTAAGTAATGCCGCCTCGTCGATAGTGTCAATGAGTGATGCATCCAGAAATTCTTCAGCAAATTTCAGATAAACTTTTTCTCTAATAAATATTTCGAAGAGATCAGGGTCAATGTGATTGTCCCGGCGCATGCGGGCAAGTATGGCCAGGGTCTCAGAAAGTTTCTTTCCTGTCTTATAGGGTCTATCACTGGATGTGAGCGCTTCAAAAACATCCGCGATGGCCATGATGCGTGCTTGCACCGGCATTTGTTCCTTATGTAAACCTTTCGGGTAGCCAGTGCCATCCATGTGCTCATGATGGCCGCCGGCATATTCAGGTACGCGTTTGAGAGGTTTTGGAAAAGGTAACTTTTCAAGCATGTCAATGGAAGTTGTTATGTGTTTGTTAATTATTTCCCGCTCTTCTTTTGTCAGAGTGCCTTTGATTATAGTGAGGTTATAAACCTCCTCATCACTCAATAAATTTTTATTGTTGCCATGCTCGTCAATATACTGATGCTGACTGATCTGTTGAACTCGCTGTTGATCTGCCGAAGACATTTTTTCACTGCCAAGATTACAGCGACGAAGAAATTGTAAGTCGTTATCATGTTGCTGCAGAGTATAACGATAGTTCTGTTCCAGCAGTGCTTCATTACAGGGTTTCTCATTTTTAATGCTGGCAAATTTTTGTTTCAACATATTTATTTCTGCATCTCGTTTAAGAATCTCGAAACGGGAAGCAATGTAAGGTAGGCGATCAGTCAGGGTGGTGAGCTTAGTTGCCTTGTCCAGTACATATTCAGGAGTGGTTATCTTTCCGCAGTCATGTAACCAGGCGGCCGTTTTTAATTCATAGCGGTCATCATCAGTCATATTGAAATCTGCTAATGGACCTAGAGTGTTTTCGTGAGCAGCCTCTGCCAGCATCATGGTGATCAAGGGAACACGTTTGCAGTGTTCACCAGTATGAGGTGACTTGGCATCAATGGCGGTTGCGATTAATTTAATTAGTGATTCCAGCAGTTCTTTAAGATCATCGATCAATCGGCGATTGGATAAAGCAATAGCCGCCTGTGAGGCCAATGCTTCCGTCAGTTGTTGTGTTTCCTGGGAAAAAGGAACGATTGTCTTGAGTTCGTCATTCTGGGCATTAAGTAATTGCAATACACCAATAACATCACCTTCATGATTTTTCATTGGCACAGCAAGAAAAGAGGTAGAGTGATAACCGGTCTTTTTATCAAACTCGCGGGTGCCGGAAAAATCAAAAATATCCGAGTTATAGGCATCAGCGATATTAACAGATGTATCGTTTAGTACAGCAAAGGTCACTACCATATTGTTATTGGCCTTACCCTTTTTATCGTAAAGTGGGATCGGTCTAAAAGGCACTGGTTTGTCGGACGAACCACCAAAGGATATTCCCATGGACGTGGTATGCATAATTTCTATGCGTACAGTATTGTCATCTTGCACGGTATAAATAGTGCCACCATCGGCACTGGCGATCAGTTTTGCACTGAGTAGAATCTTCTCTAGCAGGCGTTGGGTATCCTTCTCTGCAGAAAGGGAAATACCGATATCGATCAATTTTTCAATGCGTTGGTGAAGGCTGTGTTGATGCATGTTTTGTCAGAATAATATTTATGGAACTGAAATTTACTGGAACTGGAATAAAATATCAGTGCAAGGAGTCACAAATTAGAAGAATACAGCGGGTTGCATAAGCAGGGATGTTTCGGGTTTGTTAAATATTAGCGGGGAGTATAGGTTGATTAGCATTTTG